>NZ_JBFAWW010000002.1:366385-522771 GCF_040680495.1 Streptomyces sp. NPDC052036
CGTGCCCTCCACCCCGGGGAAGCAGACGTCCACCGACACCGACCCGACTCCGGTCCCGGGTGACGCGAACGGCAAGCCCTACCCGGGCAACACCGGCCGCTGAGCCGCCGACCCTAGGCGTGGGGGCCGGACCGGAGCCGGCCCCGCCGTACCCCTGATCTGAACGAGGACGATGCAGCTCACCCTTGCCCCGCCCTGGTGGGCCCGGCTACTGCGCCGCGCCCGGACCACCCCGTCTCCGGCGTCGGGCGCGCCGCACCCCGGCCGACGATTCCGGCACCTGCGTTCGGTGGCCGACCGGGACGGCGAGGAAGATTCCCCCACACTCGCCGATCTGTACCGGACCCGGCGGCTCGACATGGTCCGGCTGGCGGCCTTCCTGGTGGACGACCTGCACACCGCCGAGGACGTCGTCCAGGATGCCTTCGCCGCCGTCTGCCGTCGGCACGGCGAACGGCTGGACGACCTCCAGGACGCGCACGCCTACCTCCACACCGCGGTGGTCAACGCCGCCCGCTCGGTGCTGCGTCGGCGGCGCACAGCGCGCGCGTACACCCCGCCGTACGAGGGCCCGGGGGCGCCGGTCGACGAGCTGCTGCTGCTCGCCGAGGAGCACCGGCAGGTCTTCGACGCGCTGGCACAGCTCACCGAACGCCAGCGCGAGGTACTCGTCCTGCGTTACTGGTCCGACCTGACCGAGGCGCAGATCGCCGAGACCCTCGGCGTGTCCCGTGGCACCGTCAAGTCGACCGCGAGCCGCGCGCTCGCCACTCTGGAAAAGCTTTTGGAGGTGGACCGATGAGTAATCGGGCGCCGCTCGAGGAACGGCTGCGTGCCGCGCTCGAAGCGCGCGGGCGGCTCATCAGCGCCCACGACCTGTCACCGGCCCGCCCGCCCACCGGAAGGACCTGGGGCACACGCCGGATCCGGCGGGTGCTGTCCATTGCCGTCGCCGCCACCGCGGCGGCCGCAGCCGCCGTCGTCCTCCTGCTGTCCTCCCACACCCCGGACCACCCCCGCCCGGCACCGCCCGCACAACATTCCACCCCCACCGTCGCCCCTACCTCCACCGTCCCGCATCCAGTGCCCTCCACCGCCCCGGACCCGGTGCCCTCCGCCGTCGCGTCCGGGCCCTAAAGGCGCAGAACGGCCGTACCGACCTTGCTGCGCCGACGCACTCAGTCCCTACCGGCGACAGCCCGTCCGCCACTCGCGAGGTGGCGGACGGGCCGTGCGTGTCGACCGCGTCCTGCTGCCGCGATCACCAAGGCCGGCCGTGAGGTGCCATCGGCCCGGGCCGGCCTGCTCCGAAAGACAGGCCCCAGGTGAACGACAGTTCTGATCGTGTCCCCGGGGCAGATCACGATGCTCCTTCGGGACCGCCGACTGGAGTGTCATGAATCGTTCCTGATAGACCCGCGTCGACCAGGTAACCCCTGTGGCATCCGTCGGCTTTGTGCCGATGCTGGCGTGATGATGATGGATGCTACGAACGCGCTGGCTGCGATCAGGGCTCTGGAGACGCAGAGGTCTGTGCCGCTGGTGTCGTCAAGGGCGGTGACGTTGATGCCGGTCTCCGGGATGTCGCTGTCGATCGCCGCGACGCGGCTGCCGCAGGTCGGGCAGAAGCCGCGCTTCGCCTCGCCTTCGAAGGTCTCGCACCAGGTCGGCTTGCTCTCGCCGGTCCAGGTGACCGTCGCGAAGCCCACCCACCACGTCGCCGGGGTGCCGCCGAGCTTCCGGCAATGCTCGCAGGCACAGGTGGGGATCGTCCGGGATAGCGGATGCCTCGTACACGGGGGTTGAGGAACATCGGAACGAAAACCGGCGCTAAGCCCCTGGAGGGCCTGAAAGCGCTTTGACCTGGGCTTCGGCTTAGGGAGTTCGCCGAGGCGGAGGCGGAGCTGCGGGGGTGGGTGGACGCGCGGGCCTGGACGACCGGGGAAGGCCCGAAGGCGCTGTTCGACGCGGCGGTGGGGTGGCTGCGCGAGCGGCGGGTGCTGCTGCCCGGGGTGACGACGCTGACCCGGCTGGTGGCCGCGCCGTGAGGGAGGTGGCGAATCAGCGGCTGTGGGACACCCTTTACGGTCTGCTTAGTACTGGTCAGCGGGCGGTGCTCGACTCCCTGCTGACGGTGCCGCCGGGCGCCCGGGTGTCGGAGTTGGACCGGCTGCGCCGGGGTCCGGTGCGGATCTCCGGGCCCCAGATGAAGTGGGCGCTGGAGCGGGCGGATGCGATCGCCGCCTTCGGGATGGCTGAGGTGGACGTGTCCGCGCTACCGCCGCGGCGGCTCGCGGAGTTGTCGCGGTACGGGATCGATGGCAAGGCGTCGCTGCTCAAGCGGCACGGTGATTCGTGGCGCCTGGCGGCGCTGCTGGCCACCGCCGTCTATCTGACGTCCCGGGCGGTCGATGACGCCCTGGACCTGCTCGAAGTGCTCATTGCCACGAAGCTGTTGGCCACGGCGGAGCGGGAGACGGCGAAGGAGAAGCTGAAGAGCCTGACGAGGGTGGAGCGGGCTTCGGCGAAGCTGGCCGCCGCGTTTCAGATCGTGTTCGACACCACGAGCGAGCAGGTCGACACGGACCCCGGGGAGAGCAGTCCGCCCGAGGTGGAGACGCTGGAGGCGATGTGGGAGCGGATCAAGCAGGTCGTGCCGCGTCATGAGTTGGCGGCGGCGATCGCCGCGCTGTTCGAGCTGACCCCGCCGCTCGACTCCGACGCGGACGAGGCATGGCGGACCCAGCTCGTCACCCGCTTTGGCACCGTGCGGCCGTTCCTGAGGCTCCTGGTGACGGTGGTCGATTTCGGCGCCACCCCGGAGGGCCTGCCTGTCCTCACCGCCCTGAAGTCTCTGCCGGATCTCATGGGACGCAAGAAGGTCGGTCCCGCCGAGGTCGACACCGGGCTGCTCACCGGCTCCTGGCGGCGGCTGGTGCTGTCAGCGCCGCACCTGGAGCCGAGCACGGCGGACTGGAAGGCGTACGCGTTCTGTCGGCTTGCTCACTCTCGCCGGGTTCGCGTACGCGCCGCAGCTCGCTGACCTGCCGGATCAGAAGATGTGGCGCATCGACCGCCCCGCCGACTACGGCGCTTTCCAGGACGCGGCCCGTGGCCGGGTAGACCTCGCCCGGATCGAGCGCCAGTGGGAGCACATCTTAGGCACCCCAAGCCCCGGCCGCGCCTGGCGGTTCAACCCGTGAGGGTGTTGAGCCAGCCGGTCAGCAGGCGGTTGATCTCATCGGGGCGTTCCTGCTGGATCCAGTGGCCGCAGCCCTCTACGAGGTGGGAGGCGGTCAGGCCGGGGAGGGTGGTGGGGAAGGCGTCGATAGCGTCGGACATCCAGGTGGTGGAGGCGTCCAGGGCGCCGCCGATGAACAGGGACGGCTGCTTGATCGGGGCTCCGCGGTGGGGGGCGAGGTCCTCCCAGTCGCGGTCCACGTTGCGGTAGCGGTTGAGGGCACCCGTCAGGCCCGTGCGCTCGAACTCTCCGGCGTAAACGTCGAGGTCGTCCTCGGCCAGCCAGGCCGGGAGGATGCCGGCGGGAAAACGGTCACGCAGCTGGCCGCCGTGGGCGACGAAGTGCGGGTCGGGCTCGCCCTGGGCGGGCATGGTGTCGGCGGACAGGGCGGCGTAGAAGCCCGCGAGCCAGCCCCGCACGTCAGGCTCGATCTCCGTCTCGGCGCGGCCGGGCTCCTGGAAGTAGGAGACGTAGAACTCCTGCTCGGGGCCGCCGATCTGGCCGAAGATATCGGTGGGGCGGGGGCCGCCGGGTGGCGCGTACGGGACGCTCAGCAGGGCGACGGCCCGGAAGACCTCGGGGTGGAGCAGGGCGGAGGCGGCGGCGATGTTGGAGCCCCAGTCGTGGCCGACGACCACCGCGTTCTCCTCGCCGAGGGCGTGCACGAGGGCGACGTTGTCCTCCACCAGGTCCAGCATCCGGTAGGCATCGGTCTCCGCAGGCTTGGAGGAGCGGCCGTAGCCGCGCACGTCGAGCGCCACCGCCCGGTAGCCGGCCGCGGCGAGGGCCGGGAGCTGGCGGCGCCAGGAGTACCAGGACTCGGGGAAGCCGTGCACGAGCAGGACCAGCGGGCCGGTGCCCTGCTCGACCAGGTGCAGGCGCCCGGCAGGGGCCTCGACGGTGCGGTGGCGGAGTGCGGCGGACGGCTCGGGCTGCATGGGGCCTTCTCTCGGTTCGCGGGTGGACGCAGGTACGCATCGATCATGCGGCGCAGCGACCGTCCACCGCGATTACCCTTGCCACTCTGGCAAACTTGCAGGACAGGATGGTGGAGCGGCACGTCCGGAAGGGGGCAGAGCGGGTGACAGGCGACGACGTGGCCGACATGCTGGCGGCGATGGGCCCCCGGCTGCGGGCCGCACGCGAACACCGCGGCTCCACGCTCACCGGCGTCAGCTGCGCGACCGGCATCTCCCCGAGCACGCTGTCGCGGATCGAGACCAGCCGACGCAAGCCCACCCTGGAAGTGGTGCTGCAGTTGGCGAAGGAGTACGGCGTCTCCCTGGACGAGTTGGCCGGCACCGCTCCCGCCGCCGAGCCCCGCACCTCCGCGCTCCAGCGTTTCGGCGACGACAAGGCGGTGCTGCCGCTGACCCGGTACGTCGGGGGCCTGCACGCCCACAAACACGTCCTACCCGCCGTCCAGGAGCCGCCCGCGCGGCCCCGACAGGTCTCCCACGACGGCTGGGAATGGCTGTGCGTCCTGTACGGGCGGCTGTGGCTCGCACTCGGCGACCAGGACCTCGTCCTGAGTGCCGGGGACGTCGCCGAGTTCGACACCCGCAATCCCCATGGGGTCGCGAACGCCGGCCCCGGCGGCCCGGTCGAGTACCTGATCATGTTCGGGCCGCAGGGAGAGCGCCTGCGACCGCGCACCCCGCCCGCCCCCGGCCCCAGGGCCCGGTAGCAAGCAGCGAACGAACGGCCTGACGTCCCGGATAGGCCCAGGATGTCAGGCCTCTTCCTCGTCGTCCTCAGCGGCGTCGGGGTCGCGGAAGGGGCGCAGGCCCTGGCCGGGGCCGCTGGCCTTGATGTTGAACAGGTAGCGGCCCAGGAAGTTGATGTGCCGGTCCTTGAGCGGGGAGAGCCGGGCGACGTCCTCGTCCTTGACGGCGTGGCCCTCGGCGCGGAGCCGGGCAACAGCAGCGTCCAAGTAGCGGGTGTTCCACAGCACGACGGCATTGAGAACGAGACCCAGACTGGCCAACTGATCCTCTTGGCCCTCGCGGTACGCCTGTCGGATCTGGCCCCGGCCGCCGTGGCAGATCGCGCGGGCCAGGCGGTGGCGGGACTCCTGCACGGTAAGCTGCCGGTTCATGAGCCGCCGGTAGGTGTCGTCCACCGGGTCGACCAGGGCGAGCAGGTGCATGGTCTTGTCGATCCGCCCGTACTCGGCGAACGCAGCCCCCAGCGGGGTGGGGTGGCCCTCACGGCCGAACATCCGCAGCAGGTCGTAGGTCCGGACCTGGTTCGTGATGAGCGACCCGGCGACCCGGAGCATGTCCGGCCAGTGCGTGGCGATCCGCTTGAGGTTGACCTTGTTGCAGGCGACGGCCTCCAGCGGCCCGTACCCGGCGGCCGGCGTCTCCCCGTCGTCGGGCAGGTCGGCCCGCCAGAACCGCTGGTCTTCCAGGTCCCGGAAGCGCGGGGCGAAGCGGAAGCCAAGCATCTTGTACAGGCCGAAGGCCATGTCCGAGTACGAGGCGTTGTCGGTTGCGACCATCTCCGGCTTCACCCCGCCGTCGAGGTTCAGCAGGGTGTCCGGGTGCGCCGCTCGGAGACATGGCCGAAGGCGTCGAGGAACCCGGGCCAGGAATGGACCTCGAACAGCAGGTCCGGCAGCTCGATCCGGGGAGCATCAGGTCGTCCACGGTGTAGCCGTCCATCGGCGGGGCATCGGCCAGCGAGACTGCTCGGTGGACTCGGCAATCATGGTTCCTCCCATGGACGGGATCCTGCGGCCTGCGCTCCCACCGCAGTCGCCGGTCACCGACCATGTCACCACAAAGAGTGACGGATCCCTCGCGCACCGTCCTCCGCCCTGGAGGCCCTACGCTTGAAGGCTGACCGACCCCCGCGAGCAGGAGTGAAATGGCCGTCAACCTGGTCAATGTCGAGAACGCCAGCAAGGTGTACGGCACCCGTGCCCTGCTCGACGGTGTCTCGCTCGGCGTGTCCGAAGGCGACCGGATCGGGGTCGTCGGACGCAACGGCGACGGCAAGACCACCCTGATCCGGATGCTCGCCAAGCTGGAGGAGGCCGACTCCGGGCGCGTCACCCACTCCGGCGGGCTGCGCCTCGGCGTGCTCACCCAGCACGACTCCCTCGACCCCGCCGCCACCGTCCGGCACGAGGTCATCCGGGACATGGCCGACCACGAGTGGGCGGGCAACGCCAAGGTCCGGGACGTCCTCACCGGTCTGTTCGGCGGGCTCGACCTGCCCGGCTTCCCGCAGGGCCTCGACACCGTCATCGGCCCGCTGTCCGGCGGCGAGCGGCGCCGTATCGCGCTCGCCAAGCTGCTGATCGCCGAGCAGGACCTGATCGTCCTCGACGAGCCCACCAACCACCTCGACGTCGAGGGCATCGCCTGGCTCGCGAACCATCTGCGCGAGCGCCGCTCCGCGCTGGTGTGCGTCACCCACGACCGCTGGTTCCTCGACCAGGTCTCCACCCGGATGTGGGACGTGCAGCGCGGCACGGTCCACGAGTACGAGGGCGGCTACTCCGACTACGTCTTCGCCCGTGCCGAGCGCGAGCGCATCGCCGCCACGGAGGAGGCCAAGCGGCAGAACCTGGTCCGCAAGGAGCTGGCCTGGCTGCGGCGCGGTGCGCCCGCCCGCACCTCCAAGCCCCGCTTCCGCGTCGAGGCCGCCAACGAGCTGATCAAGGACGTGCCGCCGCCCCGGGACAGCAGCGAGCTGATGAAGTTCGCCTCCTCCCGGCTCGGGAAGACAGTCTTCGACCTTCAGGACGTCACGGTGCAGGCCGGGCCCAAGGTGCTGATGAAGCACATCACCTGGCAGCTCGGTCCCGGCGACCGCATCGGTCTGGTCGGGGTGAACGGCGCCGGCAAGACCTCCCTGCTGCGTGCCCTGGCCGACGCCGCACGCAGCGAGGGGGAGCAGCAGCCCGTCGGCGGCCGGGTCGTCGTGGGCAGGACCGTCAAGCTCGCCTATCTGTCGCAGGAGGTCGCCGAACTCGACCCGAGCTGGCGGGTCCTGGAGGCTGTGCAGCAGGTGCGGGAGCGGGTCGACCTCGGCAAGGGGCGCGAGATGACCGCGGGGCAGCTGTGCGAGACGTTCGGCTTCACCAAGGAGAAGCAGTGGACGCCGGTGGGCGACCTCTCCGGTGGTGAGCGTCGGCGGCTTCAGCTGCTGCGCCTGCTGATGGACGAGCCGAACGTACTGTTCCTCGACGAGCCCACCAACGACCTCGACATCGAGACCCTCACCCAGCTCGAGGACGTGCTCGACGGCTGGCCCGGCTCGATGATCGTGATCTCCCACGACCGGTTCTTCGTCGAGCGCACGACCGACAAGGTGTACGCCCTTCTCGGCGACGCCACGCTGCGGATGCTGCCGCGCGGCATCGACGAGTACCTGGAGCGGCGGCACCGCATGGAGGAAGCGGCCGCGACCCCGGCGCCCGTGGCCGCGAAGAGCGCCGTCTCAGCCGCCGACGCCCGTGCCGCCAAGAAGGAACTCCAGCGGATCGAGCGGCAGCTGGACAAGCTCTCCGAGCGGGAGACCAAGCTCCACGAGCAGATCGCCGAGTCCGCGACAGACTTCGAGAAGGTGGCCAGGCTGGACGCCGAACTACGGGAGCTCGTCGGCGAGCGGGAGGAGCTGGAGCTGCGCTGGCTCGAAGTCGCCGAGGACGCCTGAGCGTTCCCGTGATCCGGCCGGCGCGCCCGCTTCGGCGTGAAGGAGCGCGCCCGGCGCGCGCAAGGAGGGCCTCGCTCCAGTTCAGGGGCGGGGTCCTGCACGTACCCCCCAACAGGCGCGAATGCGCTGGATTTCGGTAATCCGGGGCGCTTCTCACCGGTAAGGGAAGCGCAACGTCGAACAAGCGTGTAGCTTCCGGGGACATGGAGGGCGGGGGATGCGCCGGGGGGCCTCTGTCCGAGCGGGCCAGTGGGCATCCATAGTGGGCATCCATGGGGGGACTGGGGGGTTGCTCGATGGGAGTGCGGCTCATGGTGGTCGACGACCACCGGCTGCTCGCCGAGGCACTGGCCTCGGCGTTGAAGCTGCGGGGGCACCGGGTGCTCGCCGCGGCGGCACCCGCCGCGGGCGCGGCGGAACTGGTGATCACCAGGGCACCGGAGGTGTGCCTGCTGGGCACGGCGGCGCCCGCCGAGCCGGGGGTCTTCGACCCGGTGGTGCGCATCAAGCGGGAGCGCCCGCAGGTGGCGGTGCTGGTCCTCGGGCCGGTGCCGAACCCGCGGGGCATCGCGGCCGCGTTCGCCGCCGGCGCCGCGGGCTACGTACGCCACGACGAGCGCATCGAGGGCGTCGAGCGGGCCATCATGAAGGCGCGGGCCGGTGAGGCGGCCGTGGCGCCGCAGCTGTTGCAGGGCGCGTTCAGCGAGCTGCTCAACCCGGCGGCGCAGCCGGACGACGAGGGCCAGCGGCTGCTGCAGATGCTCACCCCGCGCGAGGTGGAGGTCCTGGTGCGGGTGGCGGACGGCGAGGACACACGGCTGATCGCGGCGGGGATGGGGATAGCCCCGTCGACGGCCCGGACCCATGTCCAGCGGGTCCTGATGAAACTGGGCGTCGGTTCCCGGCTGGAGGCGGCGGCCCTCGCGGCGAGGACCGGCCTGCTGGACCGGGCGGGCCCACCACCGGCGGCCCCGCCGGGAACGGGCCCCGGGGCTCCTCGGTAGCCGGGCGGTCAGGCCTCCCGGCAGGAGGGAAGAACGGGGCCGGGGTCCCGCTCGGAACCCCGGCCGGCCGTCCGGGTCACTCGGACGGCTTCTCCTCCGTCAGCGGCGGGGTCGGCGGAGCCGTCGGGCGCAGCTTGAGCCAGACCAGGAAGAACAGGCCGAGCAGCAGCATGCCCAGGCCCGTCCACAGATTGATGTTGACGCCCTCGGCCTTGGCGATCTCGGCGTCGGAGGCCGTGAAGCCCGCGATCGTGACGATGACGCCGTAGATCACGAACAGGCCGCCGATGATGCGGCGCAGGTCGAAGATGCGGGCCGCGGTCGCGGACTTGCCCTCCAGCTCGGTGACTTGGCGCTGGACGTCGTGCTCGGGGTACTCGGACATGGTTTTTCCATCCTCCCGCGGTCAGATCGAGAACGGGATGTAGCAGGCGGCGGCGATGACGACCGCGCCCCAGCCCAGCAGGGCCGGCTTGCGGTACCAGGCGTCGTCGCCCGCGGCGGGCGGCTCGGCCATGCCGGGGGACCTGGTGCCGTAGACGAGACCCCGCAGGCTCTCCTCCGACTTGGGCGCGGTGAACAGCGACACCGCCACCATGACCACCGCGCCGGCCACGAAACCGGCGATCGCGGAGACGAAGTTGGCGCCCTGGTCGGAGGGGATGCCGATGATGCCGTGCTTGTAGATGACGAAGTAGTTCACCATCGCGGTCACCGTGCCGGCGAGCAGGCCCCAGAAGCCGGACTTCGCGGACGCGCGCTTCCAGAACATGCCGACGATGAACACCACGAACATCGGCACGTTGAAGAAGGAGAACAGCGTCTGCAGGTAACTCATGATGTTCGAGAACGACGACGCCAGGAACGCCGTGCCGACCGACGCCAGCACGCCGACGGCCGTGATGAGGCGGCCGAACCGTACGTAGTACGCGTCCTCGCGGTCCTTGACCACGTACTTCGCCCAGATGTCGTTGGTGAAGACGGTGTTGAAGGACGAGACGTTGGCCGCCATGCCGGCCATGAAGGCGGCGAGCAGTCCGGTCACCGCGATGCCGAGCACGCCGTTGGGCAGCAGCTCCTGCATCAGGTACGGGATGGCGTCGTTGTACTGCAGGCCGGAGCCGGGGGTGCCGATCTTGGGGACCAGGGCGGCGGCGACCAGGCCCGGGATCATCACCAGGAACACGATGAAGATCTTCGGGAACGCGGCGATCAGCGGGGTGCGCTGGGCGGCGGAGAGGTTCTTCGCGGACAGGGCGCGCTGCACCTCGGCGAAGTTGGTCGTCCAGTAGCCGAAGGACAGCACGAAGCCGAGGCCGAGGACGATCGTCAGCCAGTTCGCGCCCAGCGGGTTGGCGTGGCCGATGCCGGTACCGCCCCACGCGGTGACGAAGTCATGGCCATGGGTCGCGCTGAGCTTGTCGGTCAGCCCGCCCCAGCCGCCGACCTTCTTCAGACCGAGCACGGTGAGAGGGATGAGGGCCGCGAGGATCACGAAGAACTGCAGCACCTCGTTGTAGATCGCGGACGACAGACCGCCGAGGGTGATGTAGGCGAGGACGAAGAAGCCGGCGACCACGATCGCCACCCACTGGGGCCAGCCGAGCAGCGCCTGGACGACGATCGCGAGGGCGTAGAGGTTCACCCCCGCGATCAGGATGGCGGCGAAGGCGAACAGGGCGGAACTGAGCAGATGGGCCGACTTGTCGAAGCGGAGCAGCAGGAACTCGGGGACCGAGCGGACCTTCGAGCCGTAGTAGAAGGGCATCATCACCAGGCCCAGGAACACCATGGCCGGGATGGCGCCGATCCAGTACCAGTGCACGGTGTAGGCACCGTACTGGGCGCTGTTGGCGGCCATGCCGAGGATCTCGGTGGCGGCCAGGTTCGCCGAGACGAACGCGAGACCCGTGATCCAGGCGGGCAGGGACCGCCCGGAGAGGAAGAAGTCGAGGCTGGTCTTCACGGAGCGGCGCGCGGCGAGGCCGATGCCCAGGACGACGGCGAAGTAGATCCCGAGGATCGTGTAGTCGAGGCCGTTGGTCGGGAGCCGTAGGCCGGCTGCCAGAAGTGTGGGGCCGGCGGCCGGATATGTGGGGGTCTGCATGATGACTCGCTTCGTTGCGTGAACCAATCAGTGCGGAACCTACGCCTCGGCGTTCGATATTTGAACACTTTTGATGATGCTCTTTGTTGGATTGTGATGTTGACTGGCGTGGTCGGTTGTGGTTTGTTGTGTTGGGTTATGTTTGAAGGGCGGATCCGAGTGGATGAGGCGCCCGGCCGCGCAGCAGAAAGGCAAGGTGTCGTGAAGAAGACCCCGACCCGGCTGGCCGACGGTCGTGAACTCATCTACTACGACCTGCGCGACGACGCCGTCCGGGACGCGGCCGACCGCCGGCCGCTGGAGCGGACCGTCACCACCTCGGAGATCCGCCGCGACGCGCTGCTCGGCGACGCGGTCGCCATCGCCTCGCACCGCCAGGGCCGCACCTACCTCCCGCCCGCCGACGAGTGCCCCCTGTGCCCCTCCCGCGAGGGCCGGCTCAGCGAGATCCCGGACTCCTCCTACGACGTCGTCGTCTTCGAGAACCGCTTCCCCTCGCTCGCCGGCGACTCCGGACGCTGCGAGGTCGTCTGCTTCACCTCCGACCACAACGCGTCCTTCGCCGATCTCACCGAGGAGCAGGCACGTCTGGTCCTGGACGCCTGGACCGACCGCACCGCGGAGCTGTCCCATCTGCCCTCCGTCGAGCAGGTTTTCTGCTTCGAGAACCGCGGCCGGGAGATCGGCGTCACCCTCGGTCACCCGCACGGCCAGATCTACGCCTACCCCTTCACCACCCCGCGTACCGCCCTCATGCTCCGCTCGCTCGCCGACCACAAGAAGGCCACCGGCGGCGAGAACCTCTTCGACACCGTCCTGGAACGCGAACTCGCCGACGAGCGGGTCGTCCTCACGGGTGAACACTGGGTCGCCTTCGTCCCCTACGCCGCGCACTGGCCGTACGAGGTCCACCTCTACCCCCGGCGCCGCGTCCCGGACCTGCTCGCACTGGACGAGGCCGCACGCACAGAGTTCCCCAAGGTCTATCTGGAACTCTTGGCGCGCTTCGACCGGATCTTCGGTGAGAGTGAGAGTGAGAGCGAGAGTCCGACGCCGTACATCGCCGCCTGGCACCAGGCGCCGTTCGGCGCCCTGACGGAGTTCGACGGCGTCACCCGTGACGACTTCGCGCTCCACCTCGAGCTTTTCACCATCCGCCGCACTTCCGGCAAGCTGAAGTTCCTCGCGGGTTCCGAGTCCGGCATGAATGTGTTCATCAACGACGTGCCGCCGGAAGCTGCGGCTCAGCGACTGCGAGAGGTAGCGAGTTCATGAGTGGGAAGTACCTGGTCACCGGCGGTGCGGGCTACGTGGGCAGCGTGGTCGCGCAGCACCTGCTGGAGGCGGGCCACGAGGTCGTCGTCCTCGACAACCTCTCCACCGGCTTCCGCGAGGGCGTGCCGGCGGGTGCCTCCCTCATCGAGGGCGACATCCGCGACGCCGCCAAGTGGCTGGACCCCACCTTCGACGCGGTCCTGCACTTCGCCGCGTTCTCGCAGGTCGGCGAGTCGGTCGTGAAGCCCGAGAAGTACTGGGACAACAACGTCGGCGGCACGATGGCGCTGCTCGGCGCGATGCGCGAGACGGGCGTGCGCAAGCTGGTCTTCTCCTCCACGGCGGCGACCTACGGCGAGCCCGAGCAGGTGCCGATCGTCGAGACCGCGCCGACGCGGCCCACCAACCCCTACGGCGCCTCGAAGCTCGCCGTCGACCACATGATCAGCGGCGAGGCCGCCGCGCACGGCCTGGGCGCGGTCTCCCTGCGCTACTTCAACGTCGCGGGTGCCTACGGCAGCAGCGGCGAGCGCCACGACCCGGAGTCCCACCTGATCCCGCTCGTCCTCCAGGTCGCGCAGGGCCGGCGGGAGACCATCTCGGTCTTCGGCGACGACTACGCCACGCCGGACGGCACCTGCGTCCGCGACTACATCCATGTCGCGGACCTCGCAGAGGCCCATCTGCTGGCCCTGGACGCCGCCACGCCCGGCGAGCACCTGATCTGCAACCTCGGCAACGGCAACGGCTTCTCGGTGCGCGAGGTCATCGAGACCGTCCGCCAGGTCACCGGACACCCGATCCCCGAGGTGGTGGCCCCGCGCCGGGGCGGCGACCCGGCGGTCCTCGTCGCCTCCGCGGCCACGGCCCGCGAGCGGCTCGGCTGGAACCCGTCCCGCGCGGACCTCGCGGGCATCGTCGCGGACGCCTGGCAGTTCGCGCAGAACATCTCCAGGGAGCAGTAGGTGGGCGTACGCGAGGCCTTCACGGAGCTGTACGGGACGACTCCCGAGGGTGTCTGGTCGGCACCGGGCCGGGTCAACCTGATCGGCGAGTACACGGACTTCAACGAGGGGTTCGTGATGCCGTTCGCCCTGCCGCACACGGCGGTCGCGGCGGTCTCCCGCCGCACCGACGGCGTGCTGCGGCTGCACTCGGCGGACATCGACGGCCCGGTCGTCGAACTGGACGTCGACGCGCTGGCCCCGCGGACGGACACCAGCTGGGCCGCCTATCCGGCGGGTGTCGTCTGGGCGCTGCGCGCGGCGGGCCACCCGGTCAACGGCGCCGACCTCCATCTCTCCTCGACGGTGCCGACGGGCGCGGGCCTGTCCTCGTCGGCGGCGCTGGAGGTGGTCACCGCCCTCGCGCTGAACGACCTGTACGGGCTTGGCCTGACCCGCCCCGAACTGGCCAGGCTCGCCCAGCGCGCCGAGAACGACTTCGTGGGCGTGCCGTGCGGTGTCATGGACCAGATGGCGTCGGCGTGCAGCACCGAGGGCCACGCCCTGCACCTCGACTGCCGGGACCTGTCCATCCGGCAGATCCCCTTCGACCTCGCCGCGCAGGGACTCGCGCTGCTCGTCGTCGACACCCGCGTGAAGCACGCGCTGGGCGACGGGGCGTACGCCGAGCGGCGTGAGGGGTGCGAGGAGGGCGCACGGCAGCTCGGGGTCTCGCATCTACGGGATGTCGCGTACGAGGACCTTCAGACCGCGCTCGGGCGCTTGTCGGACGAGCGGGTGCGCCGCTATGTGCGCCATGTCGTCTCCGACGACCACCGTGTCGACCGGGTCGTCGCCCTGCTGGACGCGGGCGACGTCCGGGCCATCGGGCCGGTGCTGACGGAAGGCCATGTCTCCCTGCGGGACGACCTGCGGATCTCCTGCCCGGAGCTGGACCTGGTGGTGGACACCGCGAACGCCTCCGGTGCGCTGGGCGCCCGGATGACGGGCGGCGGTTTCGGCGGCTCGGCGGTCGTCCTGACGGAGGCCGCCGAGGCGGACACGGTCACCAAGGCGATCGAGGAGGCGTTCGCCGCCGCCGGCTTCACGGCGCCCCGGGTGTTCCCGGCGGTTCCTTCGGCGGGGGCGCACCGGGTCGGCCGAAGCGCTTCGTAAGGGTGTACTCCGTGATCCCCGGCGGATAGTCGGGAATCACGCACACCACGTCGTAGCCCTGCTTCTTGTAGAACTCCGGGGCCTGGAAGTCCCAGGTCTCCAGGCGGGCGGCGGTGCAACCGCGCTCCTCGCACGCCATGCGCTCCGCCTCGGCGAGCAGCCGCGAGCCGAGCCCTGCGCCGCGGCGGCGGCCGTCCACCCACAGGTAGTCCACGTGCAGCCAGGCCGTCCAGGTGTGGCCGGCCAGTCCGCCCGCCAGCTCCCCCGCCGCGTCGAACGCCCAGACCTGGAGCGGGACTTCACGCTCCGCGGGGGTACCGCGCAGTGCGCGCAGCACCGGTGAGGCCGCGGTGTTCGCCTCCATCAGCCGTGTACGGAGCAGATCGCGCCGCTCCTTGTCGACTTCTGTCTCGATACGAAACATGCGGCACACCATAAACGCCCTGGCCAACCAGTTCTGCAAATTTCCTTCCGCTCCAGGCCGACGGCCCTACCCTGTGAACAGCGCCGGTGGGGGCCGGTGCTGATCAGGGGGCGAAACAGTCGGGTACGACGCCCGGGGTGGGGGTAGCAGTTCCAGCACGGCGGCGGCCGTGCGGCTGCGGCGCCCCGTCCCAGGCGGACAACCGGGGAACATGCCGGGCGCCGTGCTCGCGCCGGACGTCCCCCGAGCAGTGGGGGTTTCAGTGGTGCGCATCCGAGTCCTGGTCGTCGACGACCACCGCATCTTCGCCGAGTCGCTGGCGGCCGCCCTGGCCGCCGAGCCCGATGTCGACGTGTCCGCCGCAGGCAGCGGTCCGGCCGCCCTGCGCTGCCTGGACCGGGCGGCCGCGGAGGGCCGCAGATTCGATGTGATGCTCGTCGACGCGGACCTCGGCGGCAACCTTCCGGGTTCGCGCCCGGCGGTTCCCGTCCAGGAGGCCAACGAGGACGGGCTCGTCGACGGCATCTCCCTGGTCACAGGGGTCCGTTCCGCGCAGCCGGGGGTGCGGACCGTCGTCCTCGCCGAGAAGGACGACCCGCGCCGGGCGGCCCTCGCCCTCCAGGCGGGCGCCTCCGGCTGGGTCGCCAAGGACTGCTCGCTGTCCCGGCTGCTCACGGTCATCCGGGGCGTGCTGCGCGACGAGACGCACCTTCCGCCCGCCCTGCTCACCGGTGTCCTGCGCGAGTTGACCGCGGCCCGCAAGCACCGCACCGAGAGCGAGCGGCTGGTGGAGTCGCTGACGCCCCGGGAGCGGGAGGTCCTGCGCTGCATGGTTGCCGGACTGGGCCGCAAGGCTGTCGCCGAACGGCTGTTCCTCTCCCCGCACACTGTCCGCACCCATATGCAGAACGTGCTGGGGAAGCTGGGCGTCCACTCCACCCTCGCCGCCGTCGCCCTCGCGCGTCGGGCCGGGGTCGGACCGGTCGACCTAGCCGGGGATGTTGTCGAACGGGGCGGTCAGCTGGCGTAGCAGCGCGGCCAGTTCACCGCGCTGGGCCGAACTCAGTTCCGACAGGATCGCGCGCTCCTGGTCGAGCAGACCGGCGAGCGCCTGGTCCGCCCGGTCCCGGCCCTCGTCGGTGAGGCGCACCAGCACCCCGCGGCGGTCGCTGGGATCGGGCAGCCGCTCGACCAGACCCTTCTTCGTCAGGCGGTCGATGCGGTTGGTCATCGTGCCCGAGGTGACCAGCGTCTGGGTCAGCAACTGGCCAGGGGAGAGCTGGTAGGGGCTGCCGGCCCGGCGGAGCGCGGTGAGGACGTCGAACTCCCAGGGCTCCAGCTGGTGCTCGGAGAACGCCAGCCGACGCGCGCGGTCGAGGTGCCGGGCCAGCCTGCTCACCCGGCTGAGGACCTCGAGTGGTTCCACGTCGAGGTCCGGGCGCTCCCGGCGCCACGCCGCGACCAGCCGGTCGACCTCGTCCTCCATGACGATCAGTGTAGTGGTTGTGTCGACATGAAGTCTCTTGATGTGGAGTCTCTTGACGTCGAGATAGTTGGGGTACCAGGATTGCCCTGCGTACGGAGGCGTCGTCAAACGGGGGCGACGCCTCCGTACGAGAACGTCGAGCCGTTCACCCCGAGGAGGCCCACCATGTCCACCGCGCCCATCTGGGACCCCGCCCAGTACCTGCGCCACGCCGGCCACCGCGCCCGCCCCTTCGTCGACCTGCTCGCCCGCGTCCCCGAACCGGGCGGTGCGAACCCGCCCCGCATCGCCGACCTCGGCTGCGGCCCCGGCAACGTCACCGTCCTGCTCGCCGACCGCTGGCCCACCGCGCACATCACCGGCTACGACAACTCGCCCGAGATGCTCGATCAGGCCCACACCCATCACGAAGGCCCCACCGCGGGCGGTGGCCGCCTCGACTTCGCGCACGCCGACGCCCGCACCTGGACGCCCCCGGAGTCGTACGACCTGATCATCAGCAACGCCACCCTGCAATGGGTGCCCGACCACGCCGAGCGCTTCGCCGACTGGGTGGCCGCCCTCAAGCCGGGCGGCACCTTCGCCTTCCAGGTGCCCGGAAACTTCGACTCCCCCAGCCATCAGCTCCTGCGGGAGATCGTCCACTCCGCCCGCTGGAAGGACCGCCTCGCCCACACCCTGCGCCATGACGACGCCGTGCTCACGCCCCACGCCTACCTGGAGCACCTCACCGACCTCGGCTGTGAGACGGACGTCTGGGAGACGACGTACCTGCATCTCCTCCAGGGCGAGGACCCGGTCCTGGACTGGGTGAAGGGCACCGGGCTGCGGCCGGTCCTCACGGAGCTGGACGACGAGGCGGAGGAGTTCCTCGCCGACTACCGCACGGCCCTGCGCGAGGCGTACCCGCCCACCGCCCACGGCACGGTGTTCCCGTTCCGCCGCGTCTTCGCCGTCGCCACGAAGGGGGCCTGAGCGATGCTGGCCGCTGTCGACCACGTCCAGCTGGCGGCCCCGCCCGGCTCCGAGGACCTGCTGCGCGGCTACTACGCCGACGTCCTCGGCATGACGGAGATCCCCAAGCCCCCGGTGCTCGCCGCGCGCGGCGGCTGCTGGTTCCAGGCAGGGGCCGTCCAGCTGCACCTGGGCATCGAGGAGGACTTCCGGCCCGCACGAAAGGCACACCCGGGCCTGCGGGTCGCGGGGATCGAGGCCTACGCCGCCCGGCTCGCCGCGCGGGGAGCGCCCGTGACCTGGGACGACAACCTGCCGGGCCACCGGCGCTTCTACTCGGAGGACCCGGTGGGGAACCGGCTGGAGTTCCTTCAACCGGTGGCTACAGACGCCTGAGGGCGTCCAGCGTGATGTCGATGTCGACGGTGAACGGCTCGGAGAGTTCGAGCTTGTCGTGGTGGATGCAGGTGAGCGCGTAGGCCTTGGTGACCGGGTCCAGCTCGTAGGTGCGGACCACCGGGTGCTGATTGCCTTCGGCCATCTCGACCAGCCAGAAATGAGGGATCCCGGCGGCCGCGTACTTCAACGGCTTGGTGTTGTGGTCGCGGGCCTCGGAATCAGGGGAGACGACCTCAACGGCGAGTACGACATCCTCCGCCTGGAAGCGGGTCTGCTCGAGGCCGGTGTCTGCGTCCGCACGGATCACGCTGATGTCTGGTTCGGGAGCGTTGCGGCGATCGAGTACGACCGTCATCTCATGCTTGACCCTGAGATTGCCCGGTACCGTCAGCCGCAGCCCGTGAGCCAGCAAGTAGATCATCAGCATGTGGAAATTCCGCTGCGGACTCACGAAGACCAAGCTCCCGTCGATCAACTCGGTGTGCGGCGGGAGGTCCGGCAGGGTGAACAGGTCATCGACCGTGAAGCCTTCGGGTGGCGGCACGGGCAGGTGGATGCCGGCCTCAGACTCGTGTGCGGCGAACGGCTCGGCAGACATGGTGATTCCTCCCATGAACGGGATTCTCGGACCGTGTACCCACCGTAGCGGCCGAGACCGACAAAGGTCATCACATCGGGTGATCGCGCACCCCGCGCCTCAGCTCTTGCGATGACCGATCAGCCGCGGCTTCGGCTCCAGACCGTCCAGACCGTGCCACGCCAGGTTCACCAGATGCGCCGCGACCTCGGCCTTCTTCGGGCGGCGCACGTCCAGCCACCACTGGCCCGTCAGTGCCACCATGCCGACCAGCGCCTGCGCGTACAGCGGGGCCAGCTTCGGGTCGAAGCCGCGGCTCTTGAACTCGCGGCCCAGGATGTCCTCCACCTGCGTGGCGATGTCCGAGATGAGGGACGCGAAGGAACCCGTCGACTGCGGGATCGGCGAGTCACGGACCAGGATGCGGAACCCGTCCGTGGACTCCTCGATGTAGTCCAGCAGCGCGAAGGCCGCCTGTTCGCACAGCTCACGCGGATGCCCGGCGGTCAGCGAACTCGTCACCATGTCCAGCAGGCGCCGCATCTCGCGGTCCACCACCACCGCGTACAGGCCCTCCTTGCCGCCGAAGTGCTCGTAGACCACCGGCTTGGAGACCCCGGCCTTCGCCGCGATCTCCTCCACCGACGTGCCCTCGAACCCCTTCGCGGCGAACAGCGTGCGACCGATCTCCAGCAGCTGCTGGCGGCGCTCCGCCCCGGTCATCCGGGTGCGGCGAGTGCGCCTCGGCTTGTCGGTGCTGGGAGTACTGGAGTCGGTCGCCACATTGTCAATCATGCCGTGCCGGCGTTCGCCTTCCCGCGCCGGGAGTCGTCCCCGTCGCTGCTGCGGCGGGAATCGATGCGCGAGCGTGACGGCCAGCGCACGTCGTACGCCCATCCCAGCTGCTCGAACCAGCGGATGATCCGCGCCGAGGAGTCCAGCTGTCCCCGCTCCACACCGTGCCGCGCCGACGTCGGGTCCGCGTGGTGCAGGTTGTGCCAGGACTCACCGCACGACAAGATCGCCAGCCACCACACGTTCCCCGAACGGTCCCGCGACTTGAACGGGCGCTTGCCCACCGCGTGACAGATCGAGTTGATCGACCAGGTCACATGGTGCAGCAACGCCACCCGGACGAGGGACCCCCAGAAGAAGCCGGTGAAGGCGCCCCACCAGGACATCGTGACCAGACCGCCGATCAGCGGCGGCAGCATCAGCGACGCCCCCGTCCACAGCACGAACTGGCGGGAGATCGCCCGCAGGGCCGGGTCCTTGATCAGGTCCGGCGCGTACTTCTCCTGCGACGTCTGCTCCTCGTCGAACATCCAGGCGATATGGGCCCACCACAGGCCCTTCATCAGGGCGGGCACCGTCTCCCCGTAACGCCACGGGGAGTGCGGATCACCCTCGGCGTCCGAGAACTTGTGGTGCTTGCGGTGATCGGCGACCCATCGCACCAGCGGCCCCTCCACGGCCATCGACCCCGCGATCGCGAGAGCGATCTTCAAAGGCCGCTTCGCCTTGAACGAGCCATGCGTGAAGTGACGGTGGAAACCGATCGTGATGCCGTGACAGCCCAGGTAGTAGAAGAAGACCAGCAGGCCCAGATCGAGCCAGCTCACACCCCATCCCCAGGCCAGCGGCACCGCCGCCACGAGCGCCAGGAACGGGACGGTGATGAACAGCAGCAGAGTGATCTGCTCGATCGAGCGCTTCTGCTCGCCGCCCAGCGTCGCCGAGGGCCGCAGAGTGTCGTCGTTCGCCTGCGGGGCGTCTTCGATCACATCGGAGCTTGTGGTCATGGGGCGTCCCCTGTGGGGTCGAGGGTCGAGACAGGTGCCGGGCTACAGGTTCCAGGGTTCCCCCGGGGTCTGACCGGAGACCTTACGGTTCCGTAACCTACGGCGACGTAAGTATGGCAGTGCGTCGTCCAGCGGCAAGAGCCCAAGAGCCTGCGCGTCCGCATGGACACCTATCCTTGGAATCGGTCGGACAGCGCGGTCCGCTCTGTTTACTTCCCGGATGCCCGGTCCGTATGCGGCACCCGCCGCGCGGCACCCGTCCGGGTCCCCTCCCAGACGACCCCACCCGTCGCCCACCACCGCCCTTCCAGGGAGTCGCTGACGCGACGCACCTCCTGATTACTGCAAGGAGCCGCACCTGTGAGCAGTGCCGACGACCAGACCACGACGACCAACAGTGAGTTGCGCGCCGATATCCGCCGAATGGGTGATCTGCTCGGCGAGACCCTCGTCCGGCAGGAGGGCTCCGAACTCCTGGACCTGGTCGAGCGAGTCCGCCGGCTCACCCGCGAGGACGGAGAGGCCGCCGCGGAACTGCTGCGCGGCACCGAACTGGAGACCGCCGCCAAGCTGGTGCGCGCCTTCTCCACCTACTTCCACCTCGCCAACGTCACCGAGCAGGTCCACCGCGGCCGCGAACTGCGCGCCAAGCGCGCCGCCGAGGGCGGACTCCTCGCCCGCACCGCCGACCGGCTCAAGGACGCCGACCCCGACCACCTGCGCGACACCGTCCGCAACCTCAACGTGCGCCCGGTCTTCACCGCGCACCCCACGGAGGCGGCACGCCGCTCCGTCCTCAACAAGCTGCGGCGCATCGCCGCACTCCTGGAGACCCCGGTCCTCGACAGCGACCGCCGCCGCCACGACACCCGCCTCGCCGAGAACATCGACCTCGTCTGGCAGACCGACGAACTCAGGGTCGTCCGCCCGGAACCCGCCGACGAGGCCCGCAACGCCATCTACTACCTGGACGAACTCCACGCCGGCGCCGTCGGCGACGTCCTGGAGGACCTCACCGCCGAACTGGAGCGCGTCGGCGTCAAGCTCCCCGACGAGACCCGCCCCCTCACCTTCGGCACCTGGATCGGCGGCGACCGCGACGGCAACCCCAACGTGACCCCCCAGGTCACCTGGGACGTCCTCATCCTCCAGCACGAGCACGGCATCAACGACGCGCTGGAGACGGTCGACGAACTGCGCGGCCTGCTCTCCCAGTCCATCCGCTACACCGGCGCCACCGAGGAACTCCTCGCATCCCTCCAGGCCGACCTGGACCGGCTGCCCGGCATCAGCCCCCGCTACAAGCGCCTGAACGCCGAGGAGCCCTACCGCCTCAAGGCGACCTGCGTCCGCCAGAAGCTCGTCAACACCAAGAAGCGTCTCGCCAAGGGCACCGCGCACCAGCCCGGACGCGACTACCTCGGCACCACCGAACTCCTCACCGACCTGCGGATCATCCAGACCTCGCTGCGCGCCCACCGCGGCCACCTCATCGCCGACGGCCACCTCGCCCGCACCATCCGCACCCTGGCCGCCTTCGGCCTCCAGCTCGCCACCATGGACGTCCGCGAGCACGCCGACGCCCACCACCACGCCCTCGGCCAGCTCTTCGACCGGCTCGGCGAGGAATCCTGGCGCTACGACGACATGCCCCGCGAGTACCGGCACAAGCTCCTCGCCAAGGAACTCCGCTCCCGGCGGCCCCTCGCCCCCACCCCCGCCCCCCTCGACGCCGCCGGCGCCAAGACCCTCGGCGTCTTCGAGACCGCCAAGCGGGCCCTGGAGGTCTTCGGCCCCGAGGTCATCGAGTCCTACATCATCTCCATGTGCCAGGGCGCCGACGACGTGTTCGCCGCCGCCGTCCTCGCCCGCGAGGCCGGCCTCGTCGACCTGCACGCCGGCTGGGCGAAGATCGGCATCGTCCCCCTGCTGGAGACCACCGACGAGCTCAAGGCCGCCGACACCATCCTCGAGGACATGCTCGCCGACCCCTCCTACCGACGCCTCGTCGCCCTGCGCGGCGACGTCCAGGAGGTCATGCTCGGCTACAGCGACTCCTCCAAGTTCGGCGGCATCACCACCTCTCAGTGGGAGATCCACCGCGCCCAGCGCCGGCTGCGCGACGTCGCCCACCGCTACGGCGTACGCCTGCGCCTCTTCCACGGCCGCGGCGGCACCGTCGGCCGCGGCGGCGGCCCCACCCACGACGCGATCCTCGCCCAGCCCTGGGGCACCCTCGAAGGCGAGATCAAGGTCACCGAGCAGGGCGAGGTCATCTCCGACAAGTACCTCATCCCCTCCCTCGCCCGCGAGAACCTCGAACTCACCGTCGCCGCCACCCTCCAGGCATCCGCCCTGCACACCGCCCCCCGCCAGTCCGACGAGGCCCTTGCCCGCTGGGACGCCGCCATGGACGTCGTCTCCGATGCCGCCCACGCCGCCTACCGCCGACTGGTCGAGGACCCCGACCTGCCCGCCTACTTCTTCGCCTCCACCCCCGTCGACCAGCTCGCCGACCTCCACCTCGGCTCCCGCCCCTCCCGGCGCCCCGACTCCGGCGCCGGCCTCGACGGACTGCGCGCCATCCCCTGGGTCTTCGGCTGGACCCAGTCTCGGCAGATCGTCCCCGGCTGGTACGGCGTCGGCTCGGGTCTCAAGGCACTGCGTGAGGCGGGCCTCGACACCGTGCTCCACGAGATGCACGAACAGTGGCACTTCTTCCGCAATTTCGTCTCCAACGTCGAGATGACCCTCGCGAAGACCGACCTGCGGATCGCGCGCCACTACGTGGACACCCTCGTACCCGACGAGCTCAAGCACGTCTTCGACACCATCCAGGCCGAACACGAGCTCACCGTCCGCGAGGTCCTGCGGATCACCGGCGAGAGCGAACTGCTGGACGCCCAGCCCGTCCTCAAGCAGACCTTCGCCATCCGCGACGCCTACCTCGACCCGATCTCCTACCTCCAGGTCGCCCTGCTCAAGCGCCAGCGGGACGCCGCCGCCACCGGCGCCGAACCCGACCCGCTGCTCTCCCGTGCCCTGCTGCTGACGGTCAACGGCGTGGCGGCCGGCCTGCGCAACACCGGCTGAACCAGCACCACACAGCGCTCGGGGCGGTGCCCCCCGTACGACGTACGGGCGACACCGCCCCGAGCGCAGCAGGCCCTGCCACGCCAGGACTACTGCAAAGCGAAGAACGTCGCCGTCAGCAACGCGAGCCCCGTCCCCGCCATCACCCAGGCGGTACGCGTCATCCGCAGCCCGCCGGCCACCACCACCGAGGCCAGCAGCAGCGCACCGGCCAGCGGAAGCCAGGCATACAACATGCCCGCCGGGCCCGTCCGCACCACCTCGTCGGACTCCGGCTTCACCGCCACCGTGAGGACCTCACCCCGCCGCACGGCCACCGAGCTGCCGATCACGACACGCTTGCGGGCCGTCGACCCCGCGGACGACGGAACATACGGACCACTGCACGCGTCACCGGAACACCGGGCCACCGTCATCGTGCCCTGCTCGCGGCCCTTGGTCAGCATCACGTACTGCGCGGTGCCCCACGAACCCCAGACACCCGCCACGACGATCAGCGCGGCGACCGTACCCATCGCCGCGAGCCGCCCGAACCGCAGCACCGCGACGGCACCCTGAGAGGAGGACACGGCAGAAGGCATGGCCGCGATCCTTGGCCATGCCCGCACACCTGGTCAACTCCGGCCCCGTCCGGCGCCCGGACAAGTCAGGAGTTGTACGTGCTTTGCGCCCGCTCCAGCCCCTCGATGACCAGACACTCCACCGCGTCCGCCGCACGGTCCACGAAGTAGTCCAGCTCCTTGCGCTCCGCCGACGAGAAGTCCTTCAGCACGAAATCCGCGACCTGCATACGCCCCGGAGGACGCCCGATCCCGAACCGCACCCGGTGATAGTCCGCGCCCATCGCCTTCGTGATCGACTTCAGCCCGTTGTGCCCGTTGTCGCCACCGCCCAGCTTCAGCCGCAGCGTCCCGTAGTCGATGTCCAGCTCGTCGTGCACGGCCACGACATTGCCCACCGGCACCTTGTAGAAATCCCGCAAGGCGTTCACCGGGCCGCCCGACAGATTCATGTACGACATCGGCTTCGCCAGAACCACCCGGCGGTTCGCCGGCCCCGGCGGACCGATCCGCCCCTCCACGACCTGCGCCTGCGCCTTGCCCGCCCGCTTGAACTTCCCCCCGATCCGCCCGGCCAGCAGATCGGCCACCATGAACCCGACATTGTGCCGGTTCATCGCGTAATCAGGCCCCGGATTGCCGAGGCCCACGATCAGCCAGGGACCGCCCGCATCCGTCGTCACGTCCATGTCTCCTTGATACGCGCCAGCCGCTGCCCCTCCCGGGAACAGCGGCTGACAAAACGATGACGGTGAGGATCAGGCCTCGGCGGCCTCTTCGCCCTCGGCACCCTCAGCCGGCGCCTCCTCGGCCTGCGCGGCCAGGACCTGCAGCACGACGGCGTCGCCGTCGACGGCCAGCGTCACACCGCTCGGGAGGGGGATGTCCTTGGCGTGGACCGAGGCACCGGCCTCCAGGCCCTCCACCGAGACGGTGAACGCCTCGGGGATGTGCGTGGCCTCGGCCTCGACCGGCAGCGCGTTCAGGACGTGCTCCAGGAGGTTGCCACCCGCGGCCAGCTCGCCCTCGGTGTGAACCGGGATCTCGACGGTGACCTTCTCGCCGCGCTTCACCAGCAGCAGGTCGACGTGCTCCAGGAAGCCACGCAGCGGGTCACGCTGCACGGCCTTCGGGATGGCCAGCTCGTTGGTCTTGCCCTCGATGTCCAGCGAGATCAGGACGTTCGGCGTACGCAGCGCGAGCAGCAGCTCGTGGCCCGGCAGCGTCAGGTGCAGCGGCTCCGTACCGTGGCCGTACAGCACACCCGGAACCTTGTTCTCACGACGGACACGACGCGCGGCACCCTTGCCGAACTCGGTGCGCATCTGGGCGGCGATCTTCACCTCGGACATTTTCACTCCTCGTAGTAATCAACGAACGTTGGGGGTCCCCCCTGCTCCTTGGAGCTCGGGGGAGGTCACCCGGCCACGAACGGCCTGCTACGAAGAGCGCGTCGATAACGGACCGCCGTACTCCATGAGTACGGCCTCCCTCGCCGAGCAACTCGAGCAGTCTACTCGGAGGGGGAGGCCGCGCCCAAAAGGATCACCGTCCGGCCGCATCACCGGCCGGACGGCATCACCATCAGTCGAGCAGAATCACTGCTCGTCGAACAGGCTCGTCACCGAGCCGTCCTCGAACACCTCGCGCACCGCGCTCGCGATCGTCGGCGCGATCGACAGCACCGTGATCTTGTCCAGCTCCAGCTCACCCGGCGTCGGCAGCGTGTTCGTGAACACGAACTCGCTCACCTTCGAGTTCTTCAGCCGGTCCGCCGCCGGACCCGACAGCACACCGTGCGTGGCCGTCACGATGACGTCCTCCGCGCCATGCGCGAACAGCGCGTCCGCGGCCGCGCAGATCGTGCCACCCGTGTCGATCATGTCGTCGACCAGGACACAGATACGGCCCTTCACATCACCGACGACCTCGTGCACCGTCACCTGGTTCGCCACGTCCTTGTCGCGCCGCTTGTGCACGATCGCCAGCGGCGCACCCAGACGGTCGCACCAGCGGTCGGCGACTCGCACCCGGCCCGCGTCCGGCGACACCACGGTCAGCTTGTTCCGGTCCACCTTCTGGCCCACGTAGTCCGCCAGCAGCGGCAGCGCGAACAGATGGTCCACCGGGCCGTCGAAGAAGCCCTGGATCTGGTCCGTGTGCAGATCCACCGTGAGGATGCGGTCCGCACCGGCCGTCTTCATCAGGTCCGCGACCAGACGCGCCGAGATCGGTTCACGTCCCCGGTGCTTCTTGTCCTGCCGCGCGTAACCGTAGAAGGGCACGATCACCGTGATGGAACGAGCCGACGCCCGCTTCAACGCGTCGATCATGATCAGCTGCTCCATGACCCACTTGTTGATCGGCGCCGTGTGGCTCTGGATCAGGAAGCAGTCGGCACCACGCGCCGACTCCTCGTAGCGGACGTAGATCTCACCGTTCGCGAAGTCGAAGGCCTTCGTCGGGACGACCCCGACACCCAGCTGGTGGGCGACCTCCTCGGCAAGCTCGGGGTGGGCGCGGCCGGAGAAGAACATCAACTTCTTCTTGCCGGTCGTCTTGATCCCGGTCACAGCACTGTCTCCTCAGAGGTGTTCTCAGCTCGGTGCGAGAGGCCTTGCGCAGCCGCGTCCGCGGGATGCGAGCGGCTGTCCCGGCTGGTGGGGTAAGGGTGTGCACCTATCACGGTACGCCGTGTCAGACGCACCTGTTTCCACTCAGTCTTCGCCATCCGGCTCCCGGGACGCCGCCTCGGCCGCCTTCGCGGCCGCGCTCCCCGGACGCTTACGGGCCACCCAGCCCTCGATATTCCGCTGCTGGCCGCGGGCCACGGCCAGCGAACCGGGGGGCACATCCTTCGTGATCACGGACCCGGCGGCGGTGTACGCACCGTCCCCGACCGTGACAGGAGCCACAAACATGTTGTCCGAACCCGTACGGCAGTGAGACCCCACCGTCGTGTGGTGTTTGTCCTGTCCGTCATAGTTCACGAAGACACTGGCGGCACCGATGTTCGTGTACTCGCCGATCGTCGCGTCCCCCACATACGACAGATGCGGCACCTTCGTGCCCTCGCCGATCGAGGCGTTCTTGGTCTCCACATACGTGCCGACCTTCGACTTCAGCCCCAGGCGCGTGCCCGGACGGAGATACGCGTACGGCCCCACCGACGCCTGCGGCCCCACGACCGCGCCGTCGGAGACGGTGTTGTCCACCCGCGCCCCCGCGCCCACCCGGGTGTCCTTCAGCCGCGAGTTGGGACCGACCTCGGCCCCCTCGCCGATGTGCGTGGCCCCGGTCAGCTGCGTCCCCGGCTGCACCACCGCGTCCTGCTCGAAGGTGACCGTCACATCGATCCAGGTGGTCGCCGGATCCACGACCGTGACGCCCGCCAGCATCGCCTCGGTCAGCAGCCGGCTGTTGAGGATGCGGCGGGCCTCCCCCAGCTGCACCCGGTTGTTGATACCGGCGATCTCCCGGTGGTCGCCCGCGACGGACGCGCCGACCCGGTGCCCGGCCGACCGCAGGATGCCGAGGACGTCGGTCAGGTACTCCTCGCCCTGGCTGTTGTCCGTCCTGACCTGCTTCAGGGCCTCGGCGAGGAGCTGCCCGTCGAAAGCGAAGACACCGGAGTTGATCTCACGGATCGCGCGTTGGGTGTCGGAGGCGTCCTTGTGCTCGACGATGGCGGTGACGGCACCGGAGCCGTCCCGGACGATACGGCCGTAGCCGGTGGCGTCGGGAACCTCCGCGGTGAGCACCGTGACGGCGTTGCCGTCCTCCTGGTGGGTGCCGGCCAGGCGCCGGAGCGTCTCGCCGGTGAGCAGCGGGGTGTCTCCGCACACGACGACCACGGTCCCGTCGACGGAACCGCCCAGCTCCTCCAGGGCCATCCGGACGGCGTGGCCGGTGCCGTTCTGCTCCGCCTGGACCGCGGTGCGCACGCCGGGGTCGATCTCGGCGAGATGGGCGCCGACCTTCTCCCGGGCGTGGCCCACGACGACGACGAGGTTCTCGGGCTCCAACTCGCGCGCGGCGGCGAGTACATGCCCGACGAGGGAACGGCCGCAGATGTCGTGCAGGACCTTGGGTGTGGCCGACTTCATACGGGTGCCCTCACCCGCTGCGAGAACGACGACGGCGGCCGGGCGGATGGCGCTCACGGGATGCCCTTCGGCTTCATGGGGTGGGGTGGACATCCGCAGGATACCGGGGTGTTCCTGGGGGGACATGAGAGCGGGCCCTGACGGTGCTGTCAGGGCCCGAACCTGGGTCTTGTGTGCTGTGGCTCCCCCGCAAGGATTCGAACCTTGTCCTGCTGGTACCAAAAACCAGTGTGCTGCCAGTTACACCACGGGGGACAGCGATTCAGACCTTACCGGAGACGTGCCTGGGCTTGGGCCACGATTCCCTCCCACCAGCCCTCGATGCGGTTGTACAGATGGGCGCTCCTTGCCACGTGGATGACCAGGCAGCCGTGGTAGTCGTCGCCGGTGTTCTTCCGGACTGTCTTCGGGTTGTGTTTCTTGAGCGTCGGCTTCGCGAAGACCGATACGTCGACGTCGGCGATGTCGGCCCAGTAGCGCTGCGCGGCCTCCACGTCGGCGGATTCGTGGATGAGTACTCGGAAGCCCAGACGTTCCCGGTCGACCTCGAGCAGGTCGAGCCATGCGAGGTAGGTCTGGATCACCCCCGGGTCGCTGTTGACGAAGGCGACCCGCTCGCGCCGGTCGTAGGGTTTGCTCTTCGATCCCTCGGCCCAGTACAGAGCGATCCCTGCCATGAACAGTTCGCGGTCCGTCAGTGTCCCGATATCGCCACCCGCCGCGAGTTTGATCTTCGTGCGCTCTTCGTTCTCCGTGGCGCGGCGCCGTGCCAGCCCCTCGCGCATGAGTGCCTGTTGCTCTTCCGGCGTGTAGCGCGGCTCGGGCCTCGGCAGGTCCCGTACCCACGGTGAGACCGAGCTTCGCGAGCAGCCCGGCTCTGCCTCGATCCGGTCGTACGTCCAGCCCTGGAGTCGTAGTTCCCTCGCCCTCGCGCGCAGGTCGTCCTTGGCGTTCGGGCGCTTCGTCCGGGCCGGTGGGGGCTCGCCCTTCACCAGTTGGTTGAGGATGTCGTTGTTGAAGATGTTCAGCTCGTCGCGGATCTGCCGAAGGCTGTGGCCGGACCGGCGCAGTGCCACCGCCCGCTCCCGTAACCCCTCGAAGTCCGCGTACTTGCCCTGTGCGTGTGCCATGGGCACAACCTCGGACGGAATCCGGCCTTCCAGGGTCGAACAGTGTGCGATTCAGCAGTTCGAGGGATTCCGGATGGTTTCGCTTCTGTTCGATTACGGAGTGTGGTGTGACGCGGCCGTGGAAACTCACCGGAAAACCCCCGCTGCGCGCCCGTAGGCTGGAGCCATGACCACGACGGGGGAAGTCCGCGCGGGGGCCGAGGAGGGCCCCTGGTGGTGGGGGCGGTGGCGTAGTGCCGTGCTCGACATCTCGCTCGCCGCACTGTCGGCCATGGAGTGCGCGATCGAGGGGATCCAGTTCTCGCAGGACGCCGGTCTGTTCGTCCCCGTGGGGATGGTGTTCGGGCTGTTCGCCGGCCTCACCCTGCTGCTGCGGCGCCGCTGGCCGGTCGCCGTCGTCCTCGTGTCCGTCGCGATCACGCCCGCCCAGATGGGGTTTCTGATGGGCGTGGTCGGGCTGTACACCCTGGCGGCCTCGGAGCTGCCCCGGCGGATCACCGCCGCCCTCACGGGCATGTCGTTCGTGGGGATGTTCATCGTGACGTATGTGCGGGCGCATCAGGGGGTGGTCCGGGGCGATCTGTCGATCGCCGGCGGGTTCATCCCTTTTCTGTCCGTCACCACGGCGCTCGGTATGACGGCTCCGCCGGTGCTGCTCGGGCTGTACATCGGTGCCCGGCGCCGGCTGATGGAGAGCCTGCGGGAGCGGGCCGACTCGCTGGAGCGGGAGCTGATGCTGCTCGCGGAGCGGGCGGAGGAGCGGGCCGAGTGGGCGCGGAACGAGGAGCGGACCCGGATCGCCCGGGAGATGCATGACGTCGTGGCGCACCGGGTGAGTCTGATGGTCGTACATGCGGCCGCGTTGCAGGCCGTGGCCCGGAAGGATCCCGAGAAGGCGGTGAGGAACGCCGCGCTGGTCGGGGACATGGGGCGGCAGGCGCTGACCGAGTTGCGGGAGATGCTCGGGGTGCTGCGGACGGGGGAGGGTGCCGTGGCGCGGCCTGCTCCGTCCGCGGTGCCGTTGGCGGCCGTGGGGGTGGCGGCCGCTGCGGCGGCGTCGCGGGTGGCCGAGGAGTCCTCCGAGGGGCCGTGCCTGGCCGAGTTGGAGGAGCTGGTCGGGCAGTCGGCCGCGGCCGGGATGGTCGTGAACCTGTCGGTGGAGGGCGAGGTGCGGTCGTACGCGCCGACGGTCGAGCAGACCGCGTACCGGGTGGTGCAGGAGGCGCTGACCAACGTGCACAAGCATGCGGCGGGTGCGAAGACGCATGTGCGGCTCGCGCACCGTACGGCGGAGATCGCGATGCAGGTGGAGAACGAGCCGCCGCCGGAGCCGGGGTCGGCTCGGGCCGTGCGGCTGCCCAGCGGGGGCAATGGCCTGGTGGGCATGAAGGAGCGGGTCAGCGCGCTGGGCGGGGTGTTCGTGTCGGGGCCGACGGACGCGGGCGGGTTCCGGGTGTCGGCGGTGATTCCGGCCCAGGCGGCGTAGCGGGGTGTCGTGGGGCCGGTCGCGTGTCGTCGTACGGCTTGTGTCGTCACCCGGCGGTGAGGCGTACCGGCTCGATGCCGGTCAGCAGGGTGGCGAGGCCGTGGTCGATGTCGGGGCCCGCGTACCAGTCGCCGGTGTGGTCGAGGGAGTAGACGCGGCCCTCGGTGTCGATGGCGAGCAGGGCGCGGCTGTCGGACTCCTCGCCGAGGGGGCAGACCTGGGTGTCGAGGGCGCGGCCGAGGTCGCCGAGGGTGCGGGCCATGTGGAGGCCGTGCAGGGGGTCGAGGTGGAGGGTGGCCGGGGCGAGCTGGCGGCCGGGTCCCTGTGCGGTGATGTGGAGGCCGCCGAATTCGGCCCATGCTTCGACGGCCGCGGGGAACACCGTGTGCCGGTGGCCCGCGGGTGAGGTGTGGCCGCGCAGGGTGTCGGCCCAGAGTTCGGCCTGTTTTATGTTCCAGCGGCCCGGTTGCCAGCCGGCGGTGCGCAGTGCTGCGTCCACGGGGACGGGGAAACGTGTGCTTGAGGAGCGGTCGGCGTGCATCTGCCCTTCGTTCGTCGAGTGCCGTGGACCGGCGCGTGCGCCGTCGTGCGGTGTGCAGTGGTTCCAGGCCGGGGAGTGTCAGTTCTGCGCCGTGGGATCGACGATGCGTACGCCGAAGTGGTTGCTGAGGGCGGTGCAGGCGCGACACGGCGCGGCGAAGCTGCCGTGCAGCGGGTCGCCGTCCTCGCGGATGCGGCGGGCGGTGAGTTTGGCCTGTTTGAGGACCTTGCGGGCCTCGCCGTTGGTCATCGGTTTGCGGGAGGCGCGTTTGCTGCGGGTGGCGTCGGCGGCGGTGATGTGGCGGGAGATGAGGATCGCCTCGGCGCACCGTCCGGTGAAGCGGTCGCGCTGGCCGCTGGTGAGGCTGTCGAGGAAGTCCTGGACGAGCGGGTGCAGGGCGGGGGGCTGGTCGCCGCGTGCGGCGGTGCCGGTGAGGGTGGCGCCGCGGACGGAGAGGGCGGCGGCGACGGTCGGGAGTATGCCGTCGCGGCGGTGAAGCAGGGTGGGGGCGGGGGCGGCCTCGGCGGAGCTCCAGCCGATGCGTGGGTCGCCTGACGTGTCTGTTTGTGTCGCGTTCATGATCTTTTTCCCTCCCCTTGCATCCCCCCGGCGGGAACACAGACTGCCAAATGCCGTGCCGGGTGCGGAAGCTGGGGCACCACGACACGCCAGGGCTTCGGCGTACGGTCACGGCCGGGTGACGGCTGGTCACGGTACCGGCGGGCGGTCGGCGGGGGTGGCTCCGGCGGCCCGGTGACCGGTGTCGTCGTACCGCATAGGCTGTCGACGTCCGTGAAGACACCGCCGTACAGGCCAGACAGATCGCCGCAGGGGGCAACCGTCATGACGACAGGTCGGCTCGGGCTGGGGGTACCTCCCGGCAGCCAGGCCGGGGGACGCGCCGCACCGCCCAACGCGGCCTACGCGGGGCAGGTCGTGCACTTTCCGGACCCGGTCCGGGCTGCTCGTCATCCGAGGGGGGTGCGGATGGACGCGTACGGCTATCCCGACTTCTCGCCCTACGCCCGTGCCGTCGCGGAGATCGCGGACCCTCCGGAGGGTTTCGGCGTCGACGAGTTGCGGCTGACCGACTATGTGTCGGCGAACGCAGCGCTGGCGCTGTCCGGGCATGAGTTGTGGGACGCGACTTCGGCGGTGGCGACGCCGCACGGCTGGACGTGGCATCACGTCCGCGGGTCGCGTCGGCTGGAGTTGGTTCCGGTCGAGGTGAAGGCGTTGCTGCGGCACCACGGCGGGATCGCGACGGCGGCCGTCGACCAGGGCAAGCGGGGGACGCGGCCGTTGCAGGAGAAGCGTCCGGCGCACTTCGGGCTGCCGAAGTCCGCGGTGGCGGTGACCGAGCAGCAGGTCCAGGGTGTCGAGGAGGATCTGGGCTATCGGCTGCCGGGCGCGTACCGGTCGTTCCTGAAAGCGGCGGGTGGTTGCGCGCCGGTGGGCGCGGCGCTGGACGTGGAGTTGGGGCTGCTGGTCGACCAGCCGTTCCTGACGGTGCGCGACGAGGCGGCGGTCAACGACCTGGTGTATGTGAACAAGTGTCTGCGGGACCATCTGACGAAGGACTACCTGGGCGTCGGTTTCGTGCAGGGTGGTCTGCTGGCCGTGAAGGTGAAAGGTGACCGGATCGGTTCGGTCTGGTTCTGTGCGTACGACGACGCGCGTGACGTGGATGCGTCGTGGACGCCTGCCGAGCGGGTGGAGCGGCTGTTGCTGCCGTGCGGTGACGACTTCGACGCCTTCCTGTCCCGGCTCGCCGGTCGTCCGCCGGAGTTGGAGACTGTGGCGAATCTGATGGTGGACGGCGGGTTCGCGCGTGCGGTGCCGGTGGCGTCGGCGTCCGAGACGGGGGAGTGAGTTCGGGCGATGGTGACGTTCGCTCAGGCGCAGGATCGCGCGGAGGAGTGGATCAACGGGGACGTCCCGTCGTACCAGCATCGCGAGGTGCTGGTGCGGGAGTTCGGGCTCGGTTTCGTGGTGTGGGCGGAGGACCGGGCCGAGGGGCCGCGGTCGGACGGGGGCGCGCAGCGGATCGTCATCGCGCGGGACAGCGGTGAGGCGACGCTGTGGCCGGGTCTGCCGGTGGGGGAGGTGATCCGCCGTTACGAGGAGGAGTACGGGACGCAGGAGACGGCGGCGCAGCCGGCGCCGGCGCCGGAGGCCCGGTCGGATCTGAACCAGACGTCGTTCCTGCTGACCCCGCCGGAGTGGGGCGAGGAGGCGGACCGGAGGGGGACTCCGGAGCAGCGACAGGGCGGCGGGGGGCCGACGGGGGCGGATGCTTCCGCGCCTGCGCCTGCGCCTGCGTCTGTGCCGGGGGCTGCGGCGTCTACGGCCTCTGGTGCCGCTGCCGCTGCGGGTGCGGGTGCGCGGGACGTCTCCGGTACGTCGGGAGGCGCTGGGAGCGCGGGTCCGGCGTCCGCGGCGTCGTGGCCCGCGGCCGGGGGCGGTGACGAGGTCCGGGACGCGGTGCCGGTCGCGTCCGAGGGGGTGACTCCGTGGGCGGGGACCGACATCAGCGCCGAGGCGGGCGAGGACGGTTCGGTGCCGCTGCCGGAGACCGTGTTCGCGCCTCAGCTGAGCGACGCCGACAGGGGTACGACGCCGGTCGCGCCACCTGCGCCGCCCGGGTCGGCCGCCTCGGTCGCGGCGGCCTCGAAGACGCCGGCGCCTCCGGGTGCGCCGGGGGCGCCGGGGGTGCCTGCGGCTTCGGGGGTGCCGGGGGTGCCGGGGGTGCCTACGGCTTCGGGTGTGCCGCAGGGTCCGCCTCCGCCGCCCGGGTCTGCTCCGGTCGGTGGGCCGCAGCCTCCGGGTGTGCCGCAGCCGCCGTTCGGTCCGGCCGCCCCCGGGCCGCGGCGGGCGCCGAACGCCGATGACATCGCGGACGCCGCTACCAGCAAGGCGGCGCCGCCGCGGGTCGCGCGCGCTGGTGGTGCGCCGCACGCGCCGGGGGCGCCGGGGGCGCGGCCCGGTGCCACGCCTCCGCCGCCGGGCGCTCCCGTGGGCGGTTACGCGCCCACACAAGTTGTCTCGCAGTTCCCGGACGGTCCGGGCGCGCCTCCGGCCGCGGGCGCGCCGAACCCGTCGGCCGGTACGCCCGGTGGTGCGGACCACGCGGCCACGATGCTCGCGGGTCCGCCCGTCGGTCCGGGGGTGCCGCCGGGCGTCCCGAACCCGCCGGGCGCGCCCAACCCTTCCGGTGCCCCTGCCGCGCCCGCCCCCGGTGCCGTGCACCACGCCGAGACCATGCTGGCCGGGCGTCCCGCGGGTGGCCCGGGTGCACCCCCGCCGCCGCCCCCGGGGGGTCCGGGCGTGCCGCCGGGGGCTCCGCAGCCGGTGCCGGGGCAGCCGGTGCCCGGGCAGCAGCCCTCGTACGGCTATCCGCAGAGCGGGCCGACCGTCGGCCCCGGCTACCAGGCCGTGCTGCGCTACCGCGCGCAGGACGGTTCGGAGCAGCAGCTGATCCGGCGTTCGGCGCCGGGCACCCCGCACCCGGAGTGGCAGATCTTCCATGAGCTGCGCGCCATGAACGTGCCGTCGGGCCAGGTGCTGGAACTGCACACGGAGCTGGAGTCGTGCGAGCTGCCGGGTGCCTACTGTGCGCGGATGATCCGGGAGAACTGGCCGCAGGCCAGGATCGCGAGCATCGCCCCGTACGGCACCGACCATGCCTCGCGTCAGCAGGGTATGCAGCAACTGCTCGCGCACCAGGGTGAGTTGCACCAGGTCGCGGACGGTCCGGCGCGCCCGGGTCCGGTGCGTGCGCCGCTGCCGCCCGTGCAGCCCGCGCCGCCGATCCCGCCGGAGGGCATCGCGCAGGAGCTGGCCGCCGCCTTCGGGCCGGGGATCTTCCGGTTCGAGCCGGCCGCGGTCTCCCGGCAGGGTGTGCCGCCGATCGTGGCGCAGCTTCTGATGGTGGCGGGGCTGCCGCTGGACATGGGTCCGTTCTTCTGGGCGCAGTCCCAGCCGGGGCGGCCGATGCCGACGCTGGCCGAGCTGGCGCAGGAGCGCGGGTTGCCGCCGGCCTCGGACGCGGGCTCGTATCTCGTGCTGGGCAGCGACTTCGGCAAGGCGATCTGTGTGCAGTACGGCACGGCGAACATCGTCGCGGTGCCTGTGGAGGCCGGGCCGGGTGGTGGTCCCGTACCGCCGCAGTATGTGAACACGGGGCTGCCGGAGTTCGTGCGCTGTCTGGCGCTGCTCGGTCGGATGTGGCGGCTGAGGTACGGGCTCAACCAGGAGCAGGCGGGCCGTTGGACGGTCGACTTCCAGGCGCAGTTGGCGGCTCTCGATCCGGCGGCGCTCGGTTCTCCGGACAGCTGGTGGTCGGTGCTGCTGGAGCAGATGTGGGACGGTCTGCTGTGACGGCTTGCTGCTGACGTTCCGTCAAGGGCCGGGCCCGGTCGCACTCTTTCGTGCGACCGGGCCCGGCCTTTTCCGTGTCGGTGGACACGGGGCGGTGGCGCAGATGATGCGCTGTGCGGGCACCGTGGCGTGCGACGGCGTGCGGGGTCCTCGGTGTGACGGTGCGCGCGATGCCCCGCGTGCGCCTCCCGGCCTGTCCCTGTCCATTGCCTATGTGCGGAGTGTCGTGTTATGAACACTTCCGTCTGATCCACAAGGATGTGCGCGAATCGTCGCTTCGTGTGGGTCAGGTGGAGAGGGGTTCCACGATGAGCAGCGCATCGGGGTCGCCGCACGGCTTTGTGTCCGTGCGGCGCGGCTACCGTCCCGACCAGGTCGACGCGTATACCGCGGCCCTCTCGCGGGAGCGTGACGACGCCTGGGAGCGGGCCGCCCGGCTGACCGTGCTGGCCAAGGACATGGAGGCCGGACTGGCGCGGCTGCGCGAGACGGTGGGGCAGTTGCCCGCGCAGACCTATGAGGCGCTCGGCGACGGGGCCCGGCGGGTGTTCGGCCTGGTGCAGGAGGAGGCCGAGGCGGTACGGGAGGGTGCCCGGCAGGACACGGTCCGCCGGGTCACGGAGGCGGAGGAGTCCGGGCGGCGGGTGCGCCTGGCCGCGCAGGCGTACGCCGACGAGGTCCGAGGCGAGGCCGAGGAGCTGATCCGTACCCGGCTGCTGGCGGCGCGGGCCGAGGCCGACGACGTACGGGTCGCGGCGCGGCGCGAGGTCAAGGAGGGGCGCGCGCAGGCGCTGGCGGTGCTGCGGGAGGTGCGACAGCGTACCGAGGCCCTGCTTGTCGAGCAGGAGCGGGAGCAGGCCGAGCGGTGGGAGGGCGAGGAGCGCGCGGAGGCGGAACGGCTCGCGGAGCTCCAGGAGTGGGAGGAGGGGCGGGTGGCGCAGGCGGAGGCCGCTCTGGCGGAGGCGGAGCGAGCGCTCGCCGAGGCCGGGGAGTCGTCCCGGCGGGTGCAGGGGGACGCTCAGGCGCGCGCGGCGGAGCTGGTCGCCGAGGCGCGGCTGCGGGAGGACCGGATCGCGCGGGAGACGGAGCGGGTGCTGCGGGAGCATGGCGAGATGTGGGACTGCGTGCAGGCGCAGATGGACCATGTGCGCAACAGTCTCGCCATGCTGACGGGCCGGGCGGCGGCGGAATAGGTCCCTGCGGGGCCGGCGAAGTAGGTGCCTGCGGGGCCGGCGGAGCAGGAGGGCCCCGCAGGGGACCGTCTGTGCGGGTCAGCCGCTTCTGCGGGTCGCCCCGGCCAGGATCCAGCCCTCCACCGCCTCGTACTGGCGGCGCTGCTCGGCGGCCTGGCGGCGGCCGGAGGCGATCGTGCCCAGCCAGCCGTAGGCGAAGCCCAGCGGGATGGAGACCAGCCCGGTGGTGGTGAAGGGGAACCAGTTGAAGTCGGCGTCGGGGAAGAAGGCGGTCGGCGAGCCGGAGACCAGATTGGTGCCGGTCATCAGGAGCAGCACCGTCAGTGTGCCGCCGATCAGCGTCCACAGCAGCCCGGTCCGGGTGTAGCGGCGCCAGAAGAGCCCGTACACGAGGGCCGGTGCGAGCGCGGACGCGCCGATGCAGAAGGAGAGCATCACCAGCGGCTGCAGTCCGCGGTACTGGACGAGGGTGGCGAGCAGGATCGCCGGGGCGCCCACCGCCAGCGCCGACAGACGGGCCAGGGCCATCTCGCGGCGTGGCGGCATCTCCTGTACCCGGGCCGCGAACACGTCGTGCGCCAGGGAGTTGGCGCAGGCGAGGATCATCCCGGCGACGGAGGCGAGCAGGGTCAGGAAGATCGCCGTGGCCACCGCGGTGAACAGCACGGTCCCCGCGGTGGACACGGTCGTGCCGAACGCGGCCCGGCTGCCCAGCAGATAGGCGGTGTTGCCCTGGGGGTCGGCCGCCATGATGGTCTCGCGTCCGACCAGGGCGGTCGCGCCGAACCCGACCACCGCGATGACCGGGACGAACAGGGTCACCGAGGGCACCGCCCAGGACAGCGAACGGCGCACCTGCCGGGCGCTGTTCGCGGTGTACATCCGCATGGTGATGTGCGGTAGGCAGGCGCCGCCGAGCACAACCGTCAGCTCCGAGCTGATCATGTCGAGGCGGGGGGCCGGACCGCCCGCGAACTCCAGGCCCGAGTGCAGAAAGGCGTGGCCGGCCCCGCTGTTGCCGGCGGCGGCCGTGAGCAGCGCGCCCGGGTCCCAGTCGAAGCGCCGCAGGATCAGCGCGGCGACGGCGATGCCGGTGCCGAGCAGCATCACGATCTTCAGGATCTGGATGAGGGCGGTGCCCTTCATGCCGCCGATCGCCGCGTAACTGATCATCAGGGCGCCGAGGCCGATGATGCAGCCGGTCTTCAGGGAGTCGCCGGAGAATCCGAGGAGGAAGGCGAGCAGGTTGCCGGTGCCGGCGAGCTGGACGAGCATCATCGGCAGCAGCGCGGCGAGGGTCACGCCGCAGGCGGCCATCCGTACCGCCCGGCCCGGCATGCGCCGTGCCAGCACGTCGCCCATGGTGAACCGGCCCGCGTTGCGCAGGGGTTCGGCCAGCAGGAACATCAGCAGCATCAGCGACAGGGCCGTGCTCAGGGCGAGGACGACACCGTCGTAGCCGGTGAGGGCGATGATCCCGCCGGTGCCGAGGACAGTCGCGGCGGAGATGTAGTCCCCGGCGATGGCGAGGCCGTTGCGCATCGGGGACAGGGAGTTGTAGCCGGTGTAGAACTCGTCGAGGTCGTCGCGGTCGGGTCCGGTCATCACGCACAGCAGCAGCGTGATCGTGGCGATGGCGGTGAACGCCACCAGCGACATGGTCTGCGCGGAGTCGCTGAATCCGGTGAATCCGACGGCCGGGCCCGCCGCGTTCGTGGTGCCGAGCGCGTGCGCGGCCGTCATCGCGCGTTCTCCCGCCTGGCGTCCAGGGCCGCCTGTCGGCGGATGCGATCGGCGATCGGGTCGACGGAGTGGCGTGCGGTGTACTCGTAGAGGCCGATCGCGAGGCAGGTGACGGGGACCTGGAACAGGCCCAGCAGCAGGCCCGTGGTCAGACCGCCGGAGACAGGGGTGGCCATGAAGGACGGGGCGAACGCGGACAGGATCAGGAACAGCGTGAAGTAGCCGAGCGCGGTGAGGGTGGCCACGCGCCGCTGCCGGCGGTAGGCGGTGCGCAGCACCCTCAGGTCGCTGTGGTGCCCGAGGGGCGGGTGGGTCGGCGGCCGCCGCCGCGCCTGCGGGGCGGGCTGCGGCTGCCAGGGGTAGGTGGGATACGGCGGTGCGGAGTGGTGCGGCGGAGGGTGCTCGGGGTACGAGTGTGGCGACCAGAATGCGTCGGGCATCCCGTTTCTCCTTGCGTGGCTCGGGTCCGTGGCGGCGGACCGCAGGGAGCGGTGGGCGGCGACGCACGCTACTCGCGGCGATCGGGGGCGCGCAGGGTTTTCACCGAACTGACCGGTAGGTATGCGCTTACTGCGCTGACCTGCGGTCTTACCCGCGTTTACTCCAATTCTGAACGGCCCCCGATGCCGGTCGGGTTGTCGGTCGCGGGCCTACGGCACCGTCCACCTCTGGTTGTCGCCGCCGTTGCAGGACCACAGGACGAGGTTCGTCCCCTCGGACGTGGCCGCGTCGTAGGCGTCCAGGCACAGGCCCGCATGGACGTTGGTGATCGTGCCCTCGGAGTTGACGGTCCACTTCTGGTTGTCCTGGCCGTTGCAGTCCCAGATGACGACCTTCGTGCCGTTGGTCGTACCGAGGTTGTAGGCGTCCAGGCACTTGGTGCCGTACACCACCAGTTCCTTGCGGGAGGTGTGGGTCCAGAACTGGTTCTGGCCGCCGTTGCAGTCCCAGAGTTCGGCCTGGGTGCCGTTGGTGATGGTGTTGTTGTGGACGTCGGCGCAGCGGCCGGACTGCTTGCCGATGAGCAGGGAGCCGTTCGTGCCGGGGATCGGGCTGACGGCGATCGTGCCCAGCGTGGGCGGTGAACTGCCGGACAGGGTAAGCGTGTTGACGCCCCCCTTGGAGAGGGCGACCTGGACGGAGACGGTGCGCGAGGCGGCGCCGGTGGGCGGGAAGGAGACGGTCGTGGAGGTCTGCCCGTTCACCTGGAGGGTCGCCGCGCGGGCGGTGGAGTCGGGGTTGGTGTAGGCGATGTCGACGACGTTCAGACCGGTGCTCGAGGCGCTCACGCCGGTGTAGTGACCGGTGGAGGCGGCACTGTAGCCGGTGCTGCCCGCCTCGGTGCCATCGCTGACCCTGAGCATGACCGAGCCGCCCGCCGGCACGGCGGCGGTGTAGCTCGTCGCGTACGAGCCCAGGTCCCTCTGCGCCCACAGGTCGCGGACGGTCGCGGAGGCGCCGGTGAGGCCGAGGTCGGACCAGCGGACGGTGATGTTCTGGGCGGAGGAGGTGCGGTTGAGCAGGACGACCGCGCGGTTGCCGGTGCCGGCGAGGACCTTGCCGTAGACCTGGAGCCCCGTGGTGTCCTCGGCGACCTTGACGCCCTGGAGGCCGCGCGGGTCCTGGTCGACGGCGACGACGTCGGAGTTCTTGAGGACGGCGGCCGTCTCGGCGGTCATGGTGGTGAGGTCGTTGCCGGCCAGCAGCGGGGCGCCGGAGATCGCCCAGAGGGCCATGTGGGTGCGGTTCTGGGCGGCGGTGAGGCCGGACATGCCGACCATCAGCATGTCGGGGTCGTTGTAGTAGCCCGTGTGCTGGGAGGCCGGGTGCAGGGCCTGGTCGAAGTTGGACAGCATGGTCGTCTGTGACGGCGCGTTGCCGTAGTAGACGATGTCCGTGCTGGTCCGCCACATCGGGGCGAGGCCCGGCGCCCAGTTCCAGGGGTTCTGGTCGCCCCAGTTGCAGATCGACAGGGCGAGCGGGCGCCCGGTGGTGGCGGCTGCGGTGCCGGCGGCGGAGCTGATCGACCTGTAGGTCGTCTCCGCGTCCAGACCTTCGGCGTCCCCGCCGCACCAGTCGACCTTCACGAAGTCGAAGCCCCACCGGGAGAACTGGAGCATGTCCTGGTCGTAGTGGCCCTCGCTGCCGGTGTTCGGGGCGGCGGGGCGGCCGGTCGGGTAGTAGTAGCCGCAGCCGTTCCTGCCGGCGTCGGTGTAGATGCCTGCCTTGAGCCCCTTGCTGTGGATGTAGTCGGCGATGGCGCGCATGCCGCCGGGCCACTCGCCGGTGTCGACGGTGATGTTGCCGCCGCTGTCACGGGTGCCCTGCCACCAGCCCTCGTCGATGTCGACGTACCGGTATCCGGCGGCGGGGAGGCCCTCCGCGACGAATGCGTCGACCTGCTGCTTGATGACGCTGTAGTCGATCTTCGCGGCGAAGCTGTTCCAGGAGGCCCAGCCCATCGGGGCGGTGGGTACGGATGTCTGGCCGACCGCGGCGGTCGTCGTGGCGGTCGTGGTCGATGTGGCCGTCGTGGTCGCCCGGACCGGTCCGGGCTGGGTGAACAGGAGGGCGGCCGTCGCGGTCAGGGCGAGGGCGAGGACGCGTACGGTGGTGGCTCCGCACCGGCGCAGGAGGCTGCGGTGGCGAGGTGGGGATGGGGGTGGGGGCGGGGGTGGGGGTGGGGGAAACATACGACTCCTTGTTTGTGCGGGATGTCGAACAAGGATCGGTGAATCGAACGTTGGGCGGCGCTGAAGGTAGAGCCGGGGGAAGGTGAAGTCAACAGGTGTGACAGGAGCGGGAGTTGGTGCTGTCTGCAGGTCGGGCCCGGAGCGGGCGCGGCTCAGTCCTTGAGGACCGGGAAGCTGCGCGGCGCCACGAACAGCAGCACCAGGAACGCCAGCGCCGCCGCGCACGACGCGCCCAGATACACCGCGTGGACCGCGTCCGCGACCGCCCGGCGCGTCGTCTCCGGGACGGTGCCCGAGTCCAGGCCCCGGGTGACCGCGTCCAGATCGCCCGCGCCTCCCAGACGTGCGGCCAGCACACCGTTGGCGATCGCGCCGAACACCGCCGCCCCGACGGTCTGACCGGTCTGCCGGCAGAAGAGGACGGACGCGGTCGTCGTACCGCGCTCCGCCCAGCCCACCGTCGACTGCACGCCGACGATGAGCGGGAGCTGGAACAGGCCCAGCGCGCCGCCCAGCAGCAGCATCAGCAGGGTCGGCTGCCACGCCTGGCCCGGGTACGGCAGGAACGGGAACGCCAGCAGGATCAGCGTCGCCGTGCCGATGCCGAGCACAGCCGTGTTGCGGAAGCCGATGCGCCGGTACACATGCTGGCTGAGCGCCGCCGACACCGGCCAGCTCAACGTCCATACGGACAGCACGAATCCGGCGGCGACGGGCGCCAGTCCGAGGACCGCCTGCGCGTACGTCGGCAGAAAGACCGTGGGTGCCACCATCAGCAGGCCCAGCGCGCCGAGGGCGAGGTTGACCGCGGCGATCGTGCGGCGGCGCCACACCCACCCCGGGATGATCGGCTCGGCGGCCCGGCGTTCGATCACCACGACGAGCGCGGCGAGCGCGAGACCCGCACCGAACAGGGCGAGTGAGGGCGCCGACAGCCACGGCCAGGCGACCCCGCCCTGCACCAGGGCGGTGAGCAGGACACCGCCGCAGGCGAACACCGCCAGCGCGCCCGCCCAGTCGACGCGCGGGCGGGAGCCGGTGGCGCGGCGGCCGGGTTCGTGGAGGTGGCGGACGAGCAGCCACAGGGCGACCGAGCCGATGGGCAGGTTGACGAGGAAGATCCACCGCCAGTCCACGTACGCGGCGAGGATCCCGCCGAGCGCCGGGCCCGCGATCGCGGACACCGCCCACACCGTGGACAGCTTGGCCTGGATCTTCGGGCGTTCCTTCAGCGGGTACAGGTCGGCGGCGAGGGTCTGGACCGTGCCCTGGAGCGCGCCGCCGCCCAGGCCCTGCACGATACGGAAGGCGATCAGCGCCCCCATGTTCCAGGCGAGCGCGCACAGCAGCGAGCCGAGCAGGAAGACGAAGGCGCCCGCGACCAGCACCGGTTTGCGGCCGAAGGTGTCGGAGAGCTTGCCGTAGACGGGCAGCGTCACCGTCACGGCCAGCAGATATCCCGAGAACAGCCAGGAGAAGACGGAGAAGCCGCCTAGGTCGCCGACGATCTGCGGGACGGCCGTCGACACGATCGTCGAGTCGAGCGCGGCGAGCGCCATCGCCAGCATCAGGGCCGCGACCACGGCACCGCGCCGGTCGGCCCCGACGCTCCGTGCGGTGTCGCGCAGCGCGGGCTTCGTGCTGTCCACCGGTGCCCCCCTTGTCTGTTGTCCCCCGCACGCAAGCTTCTCACTTGACCCTGACGCGGCGGGAGGGTGGAAGCTCGGTCCGCCGGAGGGTGGACCCAACCCTGAGAAGGGCTCCACCCGTCGGTGGACAGCCCTTAGGGGTACCTCCGTACAAGGGCTCGGGGAGGGTTCGTCCCGGCGGAGGACGAGAGAGCGGGCGGGTCGTCCTTAACCTGGCTTTACGCCGCTGGGGAGCGGCCGGGACGGACGGGGGTCGTGCCGGCCGTAGCGGAGGGGGTGGGGTTTTCCCCAGTGGAAGACGGGGCCGGGCACCAGCGCGGCCCCGCCCCCTCCGCCGCCAGACTGATCGACGTAGCCGGTCATTCACTCACCGGGCGCGGTTGTGCGCGTCCCGTCCCATGCCACCACCCGACGCGACACCGCGCGTCTCATTCGCTGATCGACAGAGGAGATATGTCATGACAACGGCCGTAACCATTCCCAGGCACGGGGGTACTGGAGGGCGTACGGCCGTTGCGGCGCGAGCGCGACAGGTCGTCAAGGCGTACGGCACCGGGGAGACCCGGGTCGTCGCCCTCGACCACGTCGACGTGGACATCGCCCGCGGCCAGTTCACCGCGATCATGGGACCCTCCGGGTCCGGCAAGTCCACGCTGATGCACTGCCTCGCCGGCCTGGACACCGTGACGGGCGGTCAGATCTACCTCGACGAGACCGAGATAACCGGCCTGAAGGACAAGAAGCTCACGCAGCTGCGCCGGGACCGGATCGGCTTCATCTTCCAGGCGTTCAACCTGCTGCCGACGCTGAACGCGCTCGAGAACATCACGCTGCCCATGGACATCGCGGGCCGCAGGCCCGACCGCGCCTGGCTGGACCGGGTCGTGGAGACCGTCGGCCTGGCGGGCCGCCTCAAGCACCGGCCCGCCCAGCTCTCCGGCGGCCAGCAGCAGCGTGTCGCCGTGGCCCGGGCACTGGCCGCCCGCCCCGAGATCATCTTCGGTGACGAGCCCACCGGGAACCTGGACTCGCGGGCCGGCGCGGAGGTACTGGGCTTCCTGCGCCGCTCGGTCGACGAACTGGGCCAGACCATCGTGATGGTCACGCACGACCCGGTCGCCGCGTCCTACGCCGACCGGGTGCTGTATCTGGCCGACGGCCGGATCGTCGACGAGATGCACCAGCCCACCGCGGACCAGGTCCTGGACCGCATGAAGGACTTCGACGCCCGGGGGCGTACGTCATGACCGTGCTGAAGACCTCTCTGCGCAACTTCCTCGCGCACAAGGGACGCATGGCCCTGTCAGCCGTCGCGGTCCTGCTGTCGGTGGCGTTCGTCTGCGGCACGCTCGTCTTCACCGACACGATGAACACGACGTTCGACAAACTCTTCCAGGCGACCGCGTCCGACGTCACGGTCAGCGGGAAGGGCGCCTCGGACACCGGCGAGACCCGCTCCGGCAACGGCAAGCCCCCCGTCCTGCCCGCCTCCGTGCTCGGTGAGGTGCGCGGCATCACCGGCGTGAAGTCGGCGGAGGGCACGGTCTTCTCGACCTCGGTGACCGTCGTCGACGCGGACAAGCACAGCCTGTCGCCCACCAGCGGCGCGCCCACCATCGTGGGCAGCTGGAACCGCAACGACGCCCGCACCATGAAGATCACCTCCGGTGCGGCACCGCGCGGCTCCGGTCAGGTGATGGTCGACGAGGACACCGCCGACAAGCACCATCTGAGGCTCGGTGACGAGATCGGCGTGATCAGCGCGGTCGGCACCCACACCGCGAAGATCTCGGGCATCGCCGCGTTCACCGTCACCAACCCCGGTGCCGCGATCTTCTACGAGGACACCAGGACCGCCCAGCAGACCCTGGTCGGCAGGACCGGCGTCTACACGAACGTCAATGTCACCGCCGCCTCCGGCGTGAGCGACGCACAGCTGAAGCGGAACGTGGTGGCCCGGCTCGGCGGCGGCTACAAGGTGCAGACCGCCAAGGAGGTCGCCGACGCCAACCAGAAGAGCATCGCGGGCTTCCTGAACGTGATGAAGTACGCGATGCTCGGCTTCGCCGGGATCGCCTTCCTCGTCGGCATCTTCCTGATCATCAACACCTTCTCCATGCTGGTCGCCCAACGCACCCGCGAGATCGGCCTGATGCGGGCCATCGGCTCCTCGCGCCGGCAGGTCAACCGCTCCGTCCTGGTGGAGGCCCTGCTGCTCGGTGTGTTCGGGTCGGTGCTCGGCGTCGGCGCGGGCATCGGCATCGCGGTCGGTCTGATGAAGCTCATGGGGTCGATGGGCATGCATCTGTCCACCGACGACCTGACGGTCGCCTGGACGACGCCGGTGGTCGGCCTCGTCCTGGGCGTCCTGGTCACGATCCTGGCCGCGTATGTGCCGGCCCGGCGTGCCGGGAAGGTCTCCCCGATGGCCGCGCTGCGCGACGCGGGCGCTCCTGCGGACGCGAAGGCCGGCCGGGTGCGGGCCGCGCTCGGAGTGGTCCTCACCGGTGCCGGCGGTGCTGCCCTGTATCTGGCCGCCGCGGACGACCGGGCCAAGGACGGCTCGCTGTGGCTCGGCCTCGGTGTGGTCCTCTCGCTCATCGGCTTCGTCGTCGTCGGCCCGCTGCTCGCGGGCGGCGTGGTCCGGGCGCTGGCCGCGATCCTTCTGCGGGTCTTCGGACCCGTCGGACGCATGGCCGAGCGCAACGCCCTGCGCAATCCGCGCCGCACCGGCGCGACGGGCGCCGCGCTGATGATCGGTCTCGCACTGGTCGCCTGTCTGTCGGTGGTGGGCTCCTCGATGGTGGCCTCGGCCACGGACCAGCTCGACAAGACGGTCGGCACCGACTTCATCGTGCAGTCCGACAGCGGCCAGCTGATCACCTCGCAGGCGGTGCGGGCGGTGAAGTCGACGCCGGGCCTGAAGCGGGTCACCGAGTACAGGCTGCTGGACGTCTCGCTGACCACCCCCGACGGGCGTACGACCGCGAAGGAAACGGTCAACGCCGCCGACCCGACATACGCCCAGGACCTGCGGACCAAGACGGTCGCCGGCAACCTCGCGGACGCCTACCGGCCCGAGTCGATGTCCGTCTTCGAGGGCTTCGCCAAGAAGCACGGCATCCGGCTCGGCTCGAAGGTCACGGTCGCCTTCGAGGCCGGCAGGACGGCCCGGCTGACCGTCCGTGCGATCACCAGCGACGACGCGGTGATCGACAAGGGCGCGATGTATGTGTCGACCGCGACGGCGGCGAAGTACGTGCCGGCCGACAGGATGCCGCTCGACGCGCTGGTCTTCGCCTCGGCCAAGGACGGGCAGCAGGCCGCCGCGTACAAGTCGCTGAAGTCGGCGCTGCACGACTATCCGCAGTACACGGTCCGTGACCAGACCGACTACAAGAAGGCGCTGAAGGACCAGATCGGCCAGCTGCTGAACATGATCTACGGCCTGCTGGCCCTCGCGATCATCGTCGCGGTCCTGGGCGTGGTGAACACGCTGGCACTGTCGGTGGTGGAGCGCACGCGGGAGATCGGCCTGATGCGCGCGATCGGCCTCTCACGCCGCCAGCTGCGCCGGATGATCCGCCTGGAGTCGGTGGTGATCGCCCTCTTCGGCGCCCTGCTGGGCCTGGGGCTGGGCATGGGCTGGGGCGCGACGGCCCAGAAGCTCCTCGCCCTGCAGGGGCTGACCGTCCTGGAGATCCCGTGGTCCACGATCATCACGGTGTTCATCGGTTCGGCGTTCGTGGGCCTGCTCGCGGCCCTGGTCCCGGCATTCCGGGCGGGCCGGATGAACATACTGAACGCGATCGCCACGGAGTAGCCCGGCGCCACGGGGGCAGGGGGGTGTGCGTCGACGGGCCGGGGTATTCCCCGGCCCGTTCCGCATGGTGGGGGCGCCACTCGGGTCACTCCCGCTGCTCGCCCTTACGGGCAGTCGGTTGTCTACAGCCCCGGCATCGGCGAATCCGGCGTCGTACGCTGGACACCCCCGGCCCCCGAAAACCTCGTGGCCGGGCGTTCGTGTTGCCCACCCGGGACGGGATACCCCCTCATGAGCCTGCACGGTCTGCTCGACGCCGTCGTCAAGGACGCCGCACTCGCGGAAGCGGTCAAGACCGCGACCGACGGCAACCGGATGCATGTCGACCTGGTCGGCCCCCCGGCCGCGCGCCCCTTCGCCGTGGCCGCGCTGGCCCGGGACGCGGGCAGGCCCGTCCTCGCCGTGACCGCGACGGGACGCGAGGCCGAGGACCTCGCCGCCGGGCTGCGCTCCCTGCTGCCGTCGGACGCCGTCGTGGAGTACCCCGCCTGGGAGACGCTCCCGCACGAGCGGCTCAGCCCGCGCAGCGACACCGTGGGCCGCCGCCTCGCCGTCCTTCGACGCCTCGCCCACCCCAGTCAGGACGACCCGGAGACCGGCCCGGTCTCCGTCGTCGTCGCCCCCATCCGCTCCGTGCTCCAGCCGCAGGTCAAGGGCCTGGGTGACCTGGAGCCGGTCGCCCTGCGCAGCGGACAGCAGGCCGATCTGAACGAGGTGGTGGACGCCCTCGCGGCGGCCGCGTACTCCCGGGTGGAGCTGGTCGAGAAGCGCGGCGAGTTCGCCGTGCGTGGCGGCATCCTGGATGTCTTCCCGCCCACCGAGGAACACCCGCTGCGCATCGAGTTCTGGGGCGACGACGTCGAGGAGATCCGCTACTTCAAGATCGCCGACCAGCGCTCCCTGGAGGTCGCCGAGCACGGCCTGTGGGCGCCGCCGTGCCGTGAGCTGCTGCTCACCGAAGAGGTGCGGGGGCGGGCCGCCGCGCTCGCCGAACAGCACCCCGAGCTGGGCGAGCTGCTCGGCAAGATCGCCGAGGGCATCGCCGTGGAGGGCATGGAGTCCCTCGCGCCCGTGCTCGTCGACGACATGGAGCTGCTGCTCGACGTCCTGCCCCAGGGCTCGATGGCCGTCGTCTGCGACCCGGAGCGGGTGCGGACGCGGGCCGCCGACCTGGTGGCGACCAGCCAGGAGTTCCTGCAGGCGTCCTGGGCGGCCACGGCGGGCGGCGGCGACGCCCCGATCGACGTCGGCGCGGCATCCCTGTGGTCCATCGCGGACGTCCGTGAGCGCGCCCGTGAGCTGGGCATGATGTGGTGGTCGGTGTCGCCGTTCGCGGCGGGCGACGACGACCTGGACTCCCTTGACGGGGACACCCTCAAGCTCGGTATGCACGCCCCGGAGACCTACCGCGGCGACACCGCGAAGGCGCTCGCCGACACCAAGGGCTGGCTCGCCGACGGCTGGCGGGCGGTGTTCGTGACGGAGGGCCACGGTCCGGCGACCCGCACGGTCGAGGTGCTGGGCAACGAGGGCATCGCGGCACGCCTGGACGCCGACCTCGGGGTGCCGTCCCCGTCGGTGGTGCACGTGGCGTGCGGCTCGATCGAGTACGGCTTCGTGGACCCGGCCCTCAAGCTCGCCGTCCTCACCGAGACCGACCTCTCCGGTCAGAAGACCGTCGGCCGCGACGGCGCCCGGATGCCGGCCCGCCGCCGTAAGACGATCGACCCGCTGACCCTGGAGCCCGGCGACTACATCGTCCATGAGCAGCACGGCGTGGGCCGCTACATCGAGATGGTGCAGCGCACGGTCCAGGGCGCGACCCGCGAGTACCTGGTGGTGGAGTACGCCCCGGCCAAGCGCGGCCAGCCCGGCGACCGGCTCTACATCCCCACCGACCAGCTGGAGCAGATCACCAAGTACGTCGGCGGCGAGGCCCCCACCCTGCACCGCCTGGGCGGCGCGGACTGGACGAAGACGAAGGCGCGCGCGAAGAAGGCGGTCAAGGAGATCGCCGCGGACCTGATCAAGCTGTACAGCGCGCGGATGGCGGCGCCCGGCCATGCCTTCGGCTCGGACACACCGTGGCAGCGGGAGCTGGAGGACGCGTTCCCGTACGCGGAGACCCCGGACCAGCTGACCACGATCGCCGAGGTCAAGGAGGACATGGAGAAGTCGATCCCGATGGACCGCCTGGTCTGCGGCGACGTGGGCTACGGCAAGACGGAGATCGCGGTGCGGGCCGCCTTCAAGGCGGTGCAGGACGGCAAGCAGGTCGCGGTCCTCGTGCCCACCACGCTGCTGGTGCAGCAGCACTTCGGCACGTTCTCCGAGCGCTACTCCCAGTTCCCGGTGAACGTGAAGGCGCTGTCCCGCTTCCAGACCGACACGGAGGCGAAGGCAGTCCTGGAGGGCCTGCGCGAGGGCGCGGTGGACCTCGTGATCGGCACGCACCGGCTGTTCTCGTCGGAGACGAAGTTCAAGGATCTCGGCCTCGTCATCGTCGACGAGGAGCAGCGCTTCGGTGTCGAGCACAAGGAGCAACTGAAGAAGCTGCGCGCGAACGTCGACGTGCTGACCATGTCCGCGACCCCCATTCCCCGGACCCTGGAGATGGCGGTGACGGGCATCCGCGAGATGTCCACGATCACGACGCCGCCGGAGGAGCGCCACCCGGTGCTCACCTTCGTCGGGCCGTACGAGGAGAAGCAGATCGGCGCCGCCATCCGTCGCGAACTGCTGCGGGAGGGCCAGGTCTTCTACATCCACAACCGGGTGGAGTCGATCGACCGGGCCGCGGCGCGGCTGCGGGAGATCGTCCCGGAGGCACGTATCGCCACGGCCCACGGCCAGATGTCGGAACAGACGCTGGAGCAGGTGGTCGTGGACTTCTGGGAGAAGAAGTACGACGTCCTGGTCTCCACCACGATCGTCGAGTCGGGCATCGACATCTCCAACGCCAACACGCTGATCGTGGAGCGCGGCGACAACTTCGGCCTCTCCCAGCTGCACCAGCTCCGCGGCCGTGTCGGCCGGGGCCGTGAGCGCGGCTACGCCTACTTCCTGTACCCGCCGGAGAAGCCGCTGACGGAGACGGCCCACGAGCGCCTGGCGACCATCGCCCAGCACACGGAGATGGGTGCGGGCATGTATGTGGCGATGAAGGACCTGGAGATCCGCGGCGCGGGCAATCTGCTCGGCGGCGAGCAGTCGGGTCATATCGCGGGCGTCGGGTTCGACTTGTACGTACGGATGGTCGGCGAGGCGGTCGCGGACTACCGCGCATCCCTGGAGGGCGGCGTGGAGGAGGAACCGCCGCTCGAGGTCAAGATCGAGCTGCCGGTCGACGCGCACGTCCCGCACGACTACGCGCCCGGCGAGCGACTGCGCCTCCAGGCCTACCGCGCGATCGCCTCCGTGAACTCGGAGGAGGACATCAAGCACGTACGCGAGGAACTCGTCGACCGCTACGGCAAACTCCCCGAGCCCGTCGAGAACCTGCTGCTGGTGGCCGGCCTGCGCATGCTCGCCCGCGCGTGCGGGGTCGGCGAGATCGTTCTGCAGGGCTCCAACATCCGCTTCGCCCCGGTGGAGCTGAGGGAGTCCCAGGAGCTGCGGCTCAAGCGCCTGTACCCGGGGACCGTCATCAAGCCGGCACTGCACCAGGTCCTGGTGCCCCGCCCCAAGACCGCGAAGGTGGGCGGAAAGCCGCTGGTCGGCCGGGAACTGCTGGGCTGGGTCGGGGAGTTCCTGACGTCGATCCTGGGGTCGTAGGCGCAAGCGCGCGCTCCGGCCACGGTCCGGGAGGCGGTGCGCTCGGCTCACCACCGGCCGCACGCCCGGCGTGCATCCGTCGCCATGGGGCAGTCGTAGGAGCATGACCTGCGGACGGCTACCGTGAGGGCGGGCACGCCGCGCCCGTGCGGGGCGGTCCGGACGAGTGGTTTGGGCAGGGGAGGGCTTCGCGTGCAGCAGTTGAGGGGTGGGGTCGTCGTCGCGGCCCTGGTCGTGGTCACCGTGACCGGCTGCCAGGGGATCGATGTGCCCGAGGCCGGTTCGGCCTCCGGGTCCTCCGCGGCCGGGGCCGGTGACGGTCATGCCGTGAGCCCGCTGGACAACGCGGACGGCACCAAGCCCGGACTGGCACCCATCACCTCGGATGCCGACCGGGCGAAGGCGCGGGCGCTGATCGGGAAGGTGGCCACCAAGGGACGCGGCCCCAAGACGGGCTACGCCCGGGACGAGTTCGGGTACGCGTGGATGGACTCGGCCCCCGGTGGCATCCCGTACGCGCACAACGGGTGCGACACCCGGAACGACCTCCTCAAGCGTGACGGGCAGAGCGTCCGGTTCCGGTCCGGTTCGAACTGTGTCGTGGTCTCCATGACACTGCACGACCCGTACACCACGAAGACGATCGAGTGGGCCAAGTCCCGTGCCACCACGGTCCAGATCGACCATGTCATGCCGCTGTCGTACGACTGGCAGATGGGCGCTTCCCGCTGGCCGAAGGGCAAGCGGGAGGACATCGCCAACGACCCGCTCAATCTGCTTCCGGTGGACGGACCGACCAACGGGGCCAAGAGCGACTCCGGTCCGGCGACCTGGCTTCCCCCGAACAAGCAGATCCGCTGCTCCTACTCGGTGCGCGTCGCCCAGGTGTCACTGAAGTACGAGCTTCCCGTGACGGCGGCCGACAAGCGGATGATGCTGGAGCAGTGCGGCGGTTGACCCGCCGGGCCGACGGCCCCCGGGGCGCACCGTCCCCGTGTGCCACCGCACGGGTGGCACACGGGGAGAGGGACCGACCCCTGCGGGTCAGCCGCCCAGCTTGTCCAGGTCGAGGACCTTGCCCTTGGGCGCGTCGGCCGGCACCGGCTTCTCGAAGTCGGTGAAGGTGATCGTGCCCGGGTCCTTCGCGGAGGTGCTCGTGACCTTCAGGAGGTACGGCTTGCCCTGGGTGGCGACGTAGAGCGTGTAACGGTCCTTGCCGTCCTTCTCGTGCAGAACGACCGCCGGGGTGCCGTCGACCGTGGTCGTCGCGCCCCGCGTCGCGTCGGAGTTCACGTTCTCGGCGTCGGCCAGCACCGAGTCCAGGTCGCAGAAGCCCGCGATGTCCTTGGCGTCCTTGCCCTTCGCCGACATCTTGGTCCACTTGCCGGCCATCATGGCCACGACCGCGTCGGTGTCCGACTTGGAGTCGTCCTTGCCCTGCGCACGCAGGAACGCCTCGTCGTACTTCATGTAGACGGTGTCACCGGTCTTGATCAGGTCGGCCTTGCCCTGCCCGCCCATGGCCATCGTGCCCGCGCACTCGCCCTTCTTGTTCAGGGCCATGTCGATCCGGATGGTGCCGCTGCTCTCGTCGTCGCGGACATCGCCCGTCATACGCAGCGACGTGGCACCGGTGGTGGCCTTCATGGCGCGGTCGGCGATGTCGCCGCCGGTGAGCCCGGCGAACGGGCCCTTGGGCTTGTCGTCCGCAGAGTTCTGGCCGGGCAGGCAGCCGGTGAGTCCCGCGGTGGCCGCGGCGGCCAGGCAGAGAGCGGCAAGTGCGGTGCGACGCATGAGAGTTCCTTGAGGTGAAGTGGCGTGCGTGGTGACGGCGTGAGCTGAAGGGGTGTGCGTGCGGCGTGCGCGGCGACGGCGTGCGTGCGCGGTGACGGCGTGCGGTGAGTGGTGCGCGCGCGGAGACGGCGCGCGAGAGCTGAGCGGGGGAGCGGGGTGGGGGAGGGTGCGGTGTGACGGGTCGGCCCGGTCAGCGGGCCGTTGTCACCCGGGGCGTCCCCGGCGCGCCGCCGTTCCCGGCCGTGCGGCCTGACGTACCCCCACCCGCGCGGCCGGACGTACCCCCGTCCGCCCGGCCTGACGCGGGTCCGGGGTGCTGACCGGCGGACATGGACGGGGGCGCGTCGTTGTCGCTCCGGGGCGCCCCCGTTCCGGCCGTCCTGTCCGCGTGGGCCGAGACCGTGCCGATGACGACGAGGCCGACGACGGCCCCGAAGGTGATTCTTCCCTTCATGGACACGGCTGTTCCCTCCCCTGTTCGGGGCGTTCGCCGCTGTGGCGCGTCGCCCGTTCACGAGGCCAATAAGACCAGAGGCTGTGAACCGAGTCAACACGTAATCCTGTATGGACCCTGTACACGGACGTGAAGGGGTGGATCTTGCGCATCTCGGTATGCTCGGCGCCACAGGGACGTAGTGCCGGGGCCGAGAGCCGAAGGCCGAGGGCGCCGTGACCGAGCGCCGGACGGCGACGGTGCCGCACAGGGCAGAGGGGAGCCGGGCGGGTGCAGGACAACGGGACAGAGGTGACCGCCGCCGGAATCGCCCGGCTCGCGGGGGTCGGCCGCGCCGCCGTCAGCAACTGGCGCCGACGCCACGCCGACTTCCCCAAACCGGTGGGAGGCACCGAGACCAGCCCCTCCTTCGCGCTCGCCGAGATCGAGAACTGGCTGCGCCGACAGGGCAAGCTCGCCGAGGTGCCTCTGCGGGAGCGGGTGTGGCAGCAGGTCGCCGGCCACCCGGAGGGACCCGTCACGGCGCTCGTCCACGCCGGCTGTGTCCTCGTGCTCGTCCATGACCGGCCGACGGTCTGGCAGGAGGCGAGCGCCGGCTCCGACGCCCGCCTGGCCGCCCTGCTGCCCACCGCTCTCGAGCAGGTACTGACCCCCCGCTTCGGCACCCCCCGGGGGCCCGCCACGCCCTTCCCGACACCGGCGGAACTCCTCCCGTCGGCCCCGCTGCTGCGCGGCGCCGCGGATCTCGCCGCGGAACTGGGCGCCCAGCAGGCGTATGAGTTCCTGCTCGGCCGGCATCTCGACGCCAACCCCCGCCAGTACACGCTCACCCCTGCCGACCTGGCCGCACTGATGGCCGAGCTCGCCGGACCCGCCCGCAGCGTCCTCGACCCGGCCTGCGGGACCGGCGCCCTGCTGCGTGCCGTCGCCGCCGTGCCCGGCCGGGAGCCCGACGGACAGGAACTCCACGGCCAGGACAGCGATCCGGGACTGGCCGCGCTCACCGGTCTGCGCCTGACGCTGCAGACCAGGGCCGTCGTGTGCACGGCCGCGGGTGACAGCCTCCGGGCCGACGCGTTCGACACCCTCAGGGCGGACGCCGTGCTGTGCCATCCGCCGTTCAACGAGCGCAACTGGGGCCACGACGAACTCGCCTACGACCCCCGCTGGGAGTACGGCTTCCCGGCGCGCACGGAGTCCGAACTCGCCTGGGTGCAGCATGCGCTGGCCCGGCTGCGGGAGGGCGGCACCGCCGTGCTGCTGATGCCGCCCGCCGCCGCCTCCCGGCGCTCGGGCCGCCGTATCCGCGCCGACCTGCTGCGCCGCGGCGCCCTGCGCGCCGTGATCGCCCTGCCGGTCGGCGTGGCGCCCCCGTACAACATCCCGCTGCACCTGTGGGTGCTGCGCCGGCCCGAGAAGGCGCCCGCGCAGCCGGAGTTGCTGCTCACGGACGTCGGCGCGCTCGACCCCGAGGGGCGCGGCGGTCCGGACTGGCCGGCCGTGCGGGACGCCGTCCTCGGCGCCTGGCGCCCGTTCGCCCGGACCGGAACCGCGCCTGAGGTGCCGGGCGTGAGCCGGTCCGTGCCGGTCATCGAACTCCTCGACGACGACGTGGACCTGGCCCCCGCCCGTCACCTCCCGCCGCCCTCGGCCGGCGGCGGGGCCCAGGAGCTCACGGCCCTGCGCGCCCGTCTCGACGAGACCCTCCGGCTCACCGTCGACCTCAACCCGTCCGCGCACGACACCGCGGATCAGACCCGCTGGCCGCTCACGACCGTCGGCGAACTCGCCCGGGGCGGCGCCCTGGTGATGCGCACCGGTGGAAACGGCCCCCACACGCGCGTGCTCACCGACCACGACGTCCTCGCCGGCACCGCACCCTCCGGGATCCTGCCCGGGACGGGGGAGGAACCGGTCCTCGTCGCGGAGGGCGACGTGGTCGTGCCCGTGCTCGGCGGCGGTGCCGTCGCGCGCGTGATCGACGGGGCGACCGCGGGAGCCGCACTCGGGCGCAATCTGACGCTGCTGCGCCCGGACCCGGCGGCGCTCGACTCCTGGTTCCTCGCCGGCTTCCTGCGCGGCACCGCCAACAACCGGCAGGCCAGCAGCTACGCCTCCACCGCGACCCGGCTCGATGTGCGCCGGCTCCAACTGCCCCGGCTCCCCCTGGACCAGCAGCGCCGCTACGGCGGGCGGTTCCGGGCGCTCGCCGGGTTCGAGGAGGCCCTGCGCCTGGCCGGCCGCCTCGGCGAACAACTCGTCCGCGGCCTGTACGACGGACTGACGGACGGCACGGTCGCGCCGGACTGACGGCACCGTCCGCCCGAACCGAACCCACCGTCCGCCCGAACGGACAGCACCGGACGCCCGGACCGACCGCAGCGGACTCCCGGCCTGCGCGCCGGTGCCGTTGTGCGGCCCCCGCCCGCACCTCGGACGCGGTACGACTACGGTTCCGTACAACCCGGACCGTCCGTCGCAGCCGGGCTATACGCTCGGACGTCGACACTCGTACGTCCGTCCTCATCCGGTCCCAGGAGCAGTCATGTACGGCCACGGCGCGCCGCCGCCCACCCGCACTTCGGGCACGGTCATCACCCTGCGGGTGCTGCTCGCCATCGCCGGCTTCCTCAGCTGCGGACTGCTCGCGTGCATCCCGCTGTTCCGGGTCGCCGTGCTGCGCGGCAGAGGCGCGGACTGGCTCCTGGCCTGGATCAGCCTGCCCGTGTCCATCGGCTGCCTCGCGGTCGTCGGCTCCGTCCCGGAGAGTGACCACAAGGGAGACTGGGCGCTGGCGACCGTGCTCATCCTCGGCGCCTTCAGCGGGGCGTACTTCCTGGTGTTCGACATACGCCACCACCGCGCCCTGCCGCCCTCCGGGGCGACGCCCCCGCCCGCTGCCCCCTACGCACCGCACCAGCCGGGGTACGGCTACCCGGCCCCGGCGCCCTACCCCGCCGCCCCGCCGGCCCAGACCCCCTCGGTCCAGACCCCGCCGCCCCCGTACCCGCCCCCGCAGCCGCAGCGTCCCGCGCCCGCCCGTATAGACCAGGTCCGGGCCGAACTCGACGAACTGAGCGACTATCTGCGCAGGCACGAGGACGGCAGGTGAGCGCGACGGCCGGACGCATCGTCGCGCAGCGCTACGAGTTGTCCACACTCATCGGCCAGGGCGGCATGGGCCAGGTCTGGACGGCGTACGACCAGCGCCTGGACCGGCGCGTGGCCGTCAAGCTGCTGCGGCCGGACAAGGTCGCGGGCCAGGAGGCCGACGAACTGCGCCGCCGGTTCATGCGGGAGTGCCGGGTCACCGCGCAGGTCGACCACCCCGGTCTCGTCACCGTCCATGACGCGGGCAGCGAGGGCGAGGAGCTGTACCTCGTGATGCAGTACGTCGACGGGGCCGACCTCGCCGACCACCTCGCCGAGCACGACCCGTACCCCTGGCCGTGGGTGGTGGCCGTCGCGGCGCAACTGTGCGCCGTGCTGTCCGCCGTGCACGCGGTGCCGATCGTCCACCGCGATCTGAAGCCCCGCAACGTCATGGTCAAGCAGGACGGCACGGTCACCGTGCTCGACCTCGGTGTGGCGTCGGTGATGGACACGGACACGACCCGCCTCACCCACACCGGCTCCCCGATCGGCTCGCCCGCCTATATGGCGCCCGAGCAGGCGATGGGCGGCGCGGTCGGCCCGTACACCGATCTCTACGCGCTCGGCGTGCTCATGCACGAACTGCTCAGCGGCGATGTGCCGTTCGCGGGCTCGACCGCGCTCGGCGTACTGCACCGCCATCTGTACGAGCCCCCGCTGCCGGTGCGCCGGCTGCGACCCGAAGTGCCCGAGGCACTGGAGTCGCTCGTTCTGCGGCTGCTCGCCAAGGACCCCCAGCACCGCCCGGCCTCGGCGCAGGAGACGTACGAGCACTTGCTCCCGCTGCTGCCCGCACGCGGTATGCCCTCGGGAGCCCCCCTCGACCCCACACGCCCCTTCCTGCGCCCGCACGCCCCCTGGCCGGACCGGGCACGCACTCCGGCGTCCCAGCCGCAGGCCGCGCCGACGGTCGTGAAACCGGATGTCGTGGGCGCCGTCGACGAGGTCAAGCGCCTTCTCGGGGAGGGCCGTATCACCCAGGCCGTGGACATCCTCGGCGCGATCCTCCCGGCGGCGGCCGCCCAGCACGGGGAGCACTCACCGGTCGTCCGCAGCCTGCGCAAGCAGTACGCGGCCACCCTCATGGACGACGGCCAGTACCGGCGCGCACTGCCCGAACTGCGCCGCCTCGCCGACGAACGCGCGACCGAGTCCGGCCAGGCCGACCCCCAGTCCCTGCGCTTCCGTTACGAGATCGCGCAGTGCCTGGAGCAACTGGGCGAACCGGCGTCGGCGCTCGCCGAGTACCGGGCGCTGCTGCCGTACTACGAGAACCAGTACGTCGCGGGGGACCCGGAACTCGCCCATGACGTCCGCCGTCGTATCGGCCATCTGCTGCTCGCTCTCGGCGACCGCGCCGCCGCCCATGACACCCTCGTACGGCTGCTGCACGACGTCGAGCGCCTGCGCGGACCGGGGCATCCGCTGGCCGGGGACATCCGGCGGACCCTGCAGTGGCTGGGACAGGTCCGCGGCTGAGAGCTGTTCGGAGCGCTGAGGCGGTCTGGCGTCCTTCGATGTCGCTCAGCGTTCAGCGTCTCTCGACGTCGTTCAGCTTCCCTCGACGTCGTTCAGCGCGTGACGGGCAGCGCCGACACGAACCGCGGTCCGTCGCCGCGGTGCTGGACCGGGAACGTGACCTTGAGGCCCTTCTCCTGGCCGTCCACCGACAGGCGGGTCACGTACTGCAGGCCCAGGAACGCCTTCTTCGAGCCGCCCGCGGAGACGTACGGGCGAGGCAGGTTGAGCATGAGCTTGCCGGGCTTGCCGCCGCGGTTGCCGTCGAAGAAGAGCACACGCTGGTCGGTCAGGACTATGTACATCGGGCGGGGCGTGACCGTGGCCATCACGGTGCCCGCGCTGAGCACGCCGACCACGGCCGCGGTGACCGCCTGCCTGCGCACGGAGACCGACCCGACGCCCGCGAGGGTCGTCATCTGCACCTGCTCGCCCTGCAGGAGCAAGGGGGCGACGGCCTCCTGCAGTTGCCTGGTGCGGCGGGCGTTGAGGGCCATGAGGACTCCTGGTGCGAGAAAGGACGTGGGGCCGCGCGGGCTGCCCGCACGCACACAGGGGCGTTCGGCAGGGCATCGACGAGCAGGGCCGGCGAGAGCGGCGCGCGGATCACGGCGGTGATCGAGACGGGCGGACGCTACGGAGGGGTGGTTAACGTGAGGTGAAGGAGTGGTGTGGGAACGGTCAAGGGGGAGTTGTCTTTCTCCCTGCCGGGGGCCCGGTTTCCCCCGTCGGCGCGGGTGTCATGGCTCTCGCCTAGGATCCGCCGCATGCCGCACGCTTCCGCCTCCGCCCTGCCGCCTCCCGACTTCGCGACCGCCTCCGCCTTCCCCGAGGTCACCTGGCTGAAGCAGGCAGCCGCCGCGTGGGACTGGGCATCGATCCGGAACTACGTCGACGGGCTGCCGCGGGAGACGAACCGCAGCTTCGCCGTCGGTGTGCTGTCCGAAGTGGCCGGAGTCGAGGAGTGGATGCGCGAGATCCTCGCCGCGACACCCGACGACGTGCTCGCCCTCACCGTCCTTGGCGGCCGCGAGGTGCGCATCGGCTGGGAGATCCGGACCGCGGCGCCCGCCACGCAGGTCAGCCGGGAGCAGTTCGCCGGGCTGCACGCGCATCTGCGCCAGGCCGAGCAACTGCTGATCCGGGCCACCGCCCTCGACCCGTCGTTCGACGCGGCCTGGGCCGAGCGCCTCACCACGGCCATGGGTCTGCAACTCGGGCAGAACGAGGCGCGACGCCGCTACGACCGACTGGCCGCGCACCACCCGCACCACTTCACGGCACAGGGCCGGCTGCTCCAGAAGCTCTGCCCCAAGTGGGGCGGGAACTGGGAGGCGGCCCACACCTTCGCCCGGGAATGCCTGCTGGCCGCGCCTGAAGGCGCCGTGAACGGCGGGCTGGTGGCCGAGGTGCACATGGAACACTGGCTCGCCCTGCGGGGCGCCGAGCGCGAGGGGTATCTGCGCCAGGACCCGGTGCGGGCCGAACTCGTCGAGGCCGCCGAGCGGTCCGCGCTCCATCCCGGATTCCGGCGCGCCTACGGCTGGGTCACCGCCCAGGGCTATTTCGCCGCGGTGTTCTCCCTCATGGGGGACCTGCCACGGGCCGCCGCCTGCTTCCGCGTGCTCGGCAACCTCGCCTCCGAGTACCCGTGGGCCGATCTGGGCGGCGACGCCGCCGCGGCCTACGTCAAACACCGCGACGCCGCCCTCGCCCGAGGCTGACCCTCCATGCCGACGAACACGCCGAACAGAGGCCGAAGATGAACCCCCAGGCCGCCATCCACCCCACCGAGGTCGACGGCATACCCACCCTTTTCGCGTACGCCGCCGGACCCGTGCGCGCCGGACTCGTCTTCCGTGTCGGGGTCGCCGACGAGACGCTCGCCCGGGCCGGGGTCACCCACCTCGTCGAGCACCTCGCCCTGCACCGGCAGGGCCTGGCCGACTACCACTTCAACGGCGCGACCAAGGCCGCCTTCACCCACTTCCATGTGGAGGGCGCCGAGCACGAGGTCGTGGCCTACCTCCAGGGTGTCTGCGCCTCCCTGACCGATCTGCCCATGGAGCGGCTGGAGACCGAGAAGGAGATCCTGCGCACCGAGGAGTCCCGGCGCGATGTCGGGCCGCTCCCGCTGTGGCGCTACGGGGCCCAGGGGCACGGCCTGGTCAGCTATCCGGAGTGGGGCGTCAGGAACCTTCGCCCGGAGGACGTACGGGACTGGGCGCGGACCTGGTTCACCCAGGGCAACGCCGTGCTCTGGGTGGCCGGCGAGCGGCTGCCGGCCGGACTCAGCCTCAGGCTGCCCGCCGGTGGACGCCACCCCCTGCCCGCCGTCACCTCCGCGCTGCCCGCCGCCCCCGCCTACTTCTCCGAGGGCAAGGGCGGTGTCCTGCTGGACGCCGTCGTCAGGGACACCACCGCCGCCTGGGTGTACGCGGGCGTCCTGGAGCGCGAACTCTCCCGCGCGCTGCGCCAGGAGGGCGGCTACTCCTACACGACCGCCACCGACTACGCCTCCCGCCGCGACGGATTCGCCCTGGTGACCGCCTTCGCGGACGCCCTGCCCGCCAAGCAGGACGCGGTGCTCGGCGGCTTCGTCGACGTCCTCGCCGGGCTCCAGGTGGGCCGGATCGGCCAGGCCGACCTGGAGGCGGTGCGTACCCGGGCCGACGGGGGCCTCACCGCGCCCGACGCGGCCGTACGCCGGCTGCCCGGGGCGGCGGAGGATCTGCTCGCCGGTCGTCCGGTGCGCAGCGCCGACGAACTCAGGTCGGAGCTGTGGGCGGTGACGCCGGGCCATCTGCACGCGGTGGCCCTGGAGGCCGCCGGGACGGCCCTGCTCCAGGTGCCCGGGGGGCACCGCGCGGACTGGGCCGGGTACACGGAGGCCCCCACCAGCTCGACGTACGCGGTGACCGGGCGCCGGTTCGCCTCGGTGCGCGGTGACGGGACGGCGCTGGTGGTGGGGGACGAGGGCATCAGCGTGACGGCCCGGGCGAAGGACGGGACGGAGGAAGCGGTGACCGTGCTCTACCGCGCCTGTGCCGCGATGCTGAGCTGGCCCGACGGCGGCCGCCGGCTCGTCGGCACCGACGCCCTGGTCATCGAGGTGGAGCCGGGGCTGTACGGCGTGGACGCACACACGATGGCGACCGTCGACGCCGCCGTACCGCCGAACGCGGTGGTGTCGCTGCCGCCCCGGCAGGAGCGGCCGGCGCCGCGGACGGCCCCGGCGCCCGGGACGGACACCGGGACGTCCGGGCGGCCCGCTCCGACCCGGCGCACCGGGCGGCAGACGGCCGCGGTGGTCGCCTTCGGCCTCCTCGGCGGCCTCTTCGCCTTCTTCGCCCTGCTGCTGACGGTGTTCGGCGCCGGCGACCCGGAGACGACCACCGGCGAGTGGCTGTCCATCTCGGGCTTCCTGTGGGGCGTCGCCGCGTTGCTGGCCTGGCCCGCCGTACGGATCCTGCGGCGCACCCGGCGGGCGTGAGCGGCAGCCGTCGGAGGTGAGGCACGCGCGGCAGGCGTCACGGAGTCCCGGGCGGCACACAGGTCACGCACAGATGTGTGAATCGTCAAAGATTCGTCAAGCCGGACGTTGTGAACCGAGTTCACGCTCACGTGGGGGCCTGAAGGGGGTGTAGGTTTCAGCCATCCCCGGACGCCTGTGCGGACGCCGTCGAGGGCGCTGTCGCCCCGGACGCGCGCCGCCGCCCGGGGCTCAGGGATTCTTCCGGCGGACGCCGCGCGCGTGCCGCCTGTCGTGAAGTGGGGTGGGGGATGGCCGGCCATCGGCAGTCCAAGAAGTTCCGATACATCTCATGGGCGGTGGCGGGGGCCGCCGTCGTCGCGGGCGCCGGCATCGCGGCGCAGAGCTCCATGGCCGCGACGACCTGGCCCGCGCAGAAGACGTTCACCGGACACGCCTTCGACACCTGTACCGCGCCGTCGCTGTCCGCGATGAAGGCCTGGCACGACGGTTTCTACGGGGCCGCCGCCGTGTACGTGGGCGGCAAGAACCGCGGCTGTGCCCAGCCGAACCTGACCGCGTCCTGGGTGAAGTCGGTCAGCTCCGTCGGCTGGAAGCTCATCCCGCTCTACGTCGGCGCCCAGCCGCCCTGCCAGACCAGCTCCAACCCCGAGAAGCTCACCGCCGCCAACGCCACCTCCCTCGGGACGAGCGACGCCTCGGACGCGGTGGCCAAGGCGTCGGCGCTCGGCATCAAGGCCGGCAGCCCGATCTACCTCGACATGGAGCCGTACGACACCACCAACACGTCGTGCAACAACGCCGTGCTGGCCTATGTGCGCGCCTTCGACAAGCAGGTGCACGCCAAGACCTACCGTGCCGGCTTCTACGGCTTCACCAGCTCCAGCGCCAAGGCCATCGCCACTGCGAAGGACAAGACCGACCTGCCGGGCAACCTCTGGTACGCCCTGTGGGACAAGAGCTACACCACCACCACGGACTGGCCGTGGGGCTCCACCCAGTACACCAACCACAGCCGTGGCCACCAGTACATGGTCAACAGCAAGGAGACCCGCGGGGGTTACACGCTCACCGTCGACCGTGACGCCTGGGACGCGCCCGTCGCCATCACCGGCTGAACCGGCTGAACTCGCCTGAACCGGCCGCAGGGGCCGGACCGAGGGCCCGGGCGGCGGCCGGGCAACCGGCGAAGTGAGGGGCGCGCCGTGACGACGGTGCCCGAAGTCCCGGTGAATCGTTGGTCGTACGGGTTGGCCAGAGCTGGGCCACTGCCTACCATCGATCACCGCAAGACCTTGTGCACCGTCGCACAATCTCCTCGGGAGGCCACCTTGCACCGCCGTCGCACCGCGATCGCCGTCAGCGCCGCCCTCGTCGCGGCTCCCGTCCTCACCGCGTGCGGTGAAACCGAGCACCCGGGTGCCGCGGCCGTCGTCGGAGGCGAGCGGATCACGGTCGCCCAGCTGGAGGGCCGGGTGAAGGAGGTGCGCACGGCCCAGCGCGCCGCCACCCCGGACGACACCCAGTACCAGCAGACGATCGCCCGGACCAGCAGCCTCGCCCGTGACACGCTCCACAGCCTGGTCCTCGACCGGGTCCTGGACCGCGCGGCCAAGGACGCGGGCGTCTCGGTCAGCCGCCGGGACGTCGAGCAGCTGCGGACGAGCCTCGAACAGCAGGCGGGCAGCGCGCGGGCGCTGCAGTCGATCTGGCTGGAGCAGTACGGGGTGCCGCCCCGGCGCATTGACGACAACCTGCGCACCGAAGCCGAGGCGCAGAAGCTGTCCGCCGCGCTCGGCGCCGACATGAACACGACGGACGGCAAGGCCACGTTCTGGAAGGCGATGGCTCAGGCGTCCAAGGAACTGAACATCGACCTCAATCCGCGCTACGGCACCTGGGACGTGCAGAAGAGCAGCCGGGTGGATGCGAAGACGCCCTGGGTCAAGGAGGCCACGGCGGCCGCGGCGCCGGAGCCGGCGTAGCGGGGACGACCGGTGCCGGAGCCCGGCAGGGCCGCGCGCCGGTCTGTGGAAAACTTCCGGAGCCGTCGGTGCCGTGGGTTACGTTCGAAGGGTGAACGCAACCAGCTTCGAAGGCGCCCCCGACCAGGGCCGGGACGCGGAGGCATCCGCCGCCCCCGGCCGGGTCGTCCTGCTCACCACCAGCCACCGGGTCGCCCCCGGGCTGCTGTCCTGGCCCGCGTGGCAGGCGCTGCGCGACGCCGACCGGGTGCTGTGCGCGGACGGCGCGCACCCGCAGCTGCCGTATCTGCGCGAGGCGGGCATAGCCGTCGAACAGGACGCCCCGAGCGCCCAGGGCCTGGTCGACGCCTGTGCCGGCGGCCGCACGGTGGTCGTCGTCGTGACCGGCGAGGGCGAGCCGCACCTCACCGACGGCCTCGCCCGGCTGGCGGGCTCGGGGCGGGTGCGGATGCCGGAGCTGGAGCTGCTCCCCGCCTCCTACGACCTTCCGGGCTCCCGTCTGCTCGACCTGGTGCAGGTCATGGACCGCATCCGTGCCGAGTGCCCCTGGTCCTCGCGGCAGACCCACAAGGGCCTCGCCAAGTACGGCATCGAGGAGGCGTACGAGCTGGTCGAGGCGATCGAGGCGGGCGACCGGGAGGAACTGCGCGAGGAACTGGGCGACGTCCTGCTCCAGGTCGTCTTCCACGCCCGGATAGCCGAGGAGGACCCCGAGGCCCCCTTCTCCATCGACGACGTGGCGGGCGGCATCGTCGCCAAGCTGATCCACCGCCATCCGCATGTCTTCGGCGACGAGACCGCGACGACGCCGGAGGAGGTCAAGGAGCACTGGCTGCGCACCAAGGCGATCGAGAAGCAGCGCACATCGGTGACGGAGGGCGTGCCCCTGGGCCAGCCGGGCCTGGCCCTGGCGGCGAAGCTGTCCTCCCGGGTGCGCTCGGCGGGCCTCGACGTGCCGCTCCCGCAAGGCGAGGGCCTCGGGTACGAACTGCTGGCGCTCGCCGCGCACGCGGAGGCGGAGGGGGTGGACCCGGAGGCGGCCCTGCGTGCCGCCGCCCGCGCCTACCGCGACGCCGTGCGGGCCGCCGAGGGACTCGGGCCCGGCACCGAGGAGACGGGGCCGGAGGCCGGGGAGCCCGGGCCGGAGGGCGAGGGGCTCGGGTCGGAGGTCTAGGAACTGCCGCAGGGAACCCCGCCGTAGGCCGGGGAGCCGGGGTCGAGGCCGGCGGTTCGTCGGCCGAAGGCCCCGGGGGCCCCGGGGGCCGAGGGCGGACCTGGCAGGGCGGGACGGGGCGGCCGTGGATACGGTCGGGGAGTGACCGACCAGCACCAGCCCGCCCGCCCCGCTTCCACCCCTGGCCCCGAACTCTTCACCTGGGAGTTCGCCGCCGACCCCTACCCCGCCTACGCCTGGCTCCGCGAGCACGCCCCCGTGCACCGGACGCGGCTGCCGAGCGGTGTGGAGGCCTGGCTGGTCACCCGCTACGCCGACGCCAAGCAGGCCCTGGCCGACCAACGGCTCAGCAAGAACCCGGCACACCACGACGAGCCCGCGCACGCCAAGGGGAAGACCGGCATCCCCGGCGAGCGCAAGGCCGAGCTCATGACGCACCTGCTCAACATCGACCCGCCGGACCACACCCGGCTGCGCCGACTGGTCTCCAAGGCGTTCACGCCCCGCCGCGTCGCCGAGTTCGCGCCCCGGGTGCAGGAGCTGGCCGATCAGCTCATCGACCGGTTCGCGGACCGCGGATCCGCCGACCTCATCCACGAGTTCGCCTTCCCGCTCCCCATCTACGCGATCTGCGACATGCTCGGCGTCCCCCGCGAGGACCAGGACGACTTCCGGGACTGGGCGGGCATGATGATCCGCCACGGCAAAGGCCCCCGGGGCGGGGTCGCGCGGTCCGTGAAGAAGATGCGCGGCTACCTCGCCGACCTCATCCACCGCAAGCGCGAGGCACTGTCCGAGACACCCGGCCCCGGCGAGGACCTCATCTCCGGGCTGATCCGCGCCTCCGACCACGGCGAGCACCTCACCGAGAACGAGGCCGCCGCCATGGCCTTCATCCTGCTCTTCGCCGGGTTCGAGACCACCGTCAACCTCATCGGCAACGGGACGTACGCCCTGCTCACCCACCCCGGGCAGCGGTCCCGCCTCCAGACCTCGCTCAGCCGTGGCGAGAGGGACCTCCTGGAGACCGGCGTCGAGGAACTCCTGCGCTACGACGGCCCGGTCGAGCTGGCGACCTGGCGGTTCGCGACCCGGCCGCTCTCCATCGGCGGGCAGGACATCGCCGCGGGTGATCCCGTCCTCGTGGTGCTCGCCGCCGCGGACCGGGATCCTGAGCGGTTCGCCGATCCCGATGTCCTCGACCTCTCCCGCCGTGACAATCAGCACCTCGGCTACGGGCACGGCATCCACTACTGCCTCGGTGCGCCCCTCGCCCGGCTGGAGGGACAGACCGCGCTCGCCACGCTCCTCACCCGACTCCCGGACCTGCGACTCGCGGCGGATTCTGCCGATTTGCGCTGGCGTGGAGGACTCATTATGCGCGGATTGCGCACGCTTCCGGTGGAGTTCACACCGATTCCGAAGGAAGATCACCGCTGTACCGCCGACGCTGCGGACTGAGGTGGCGGACACGCCGACGGTCACGAAAAGGTGACATTTTCTCAACTCCGTAATCTTCACGTGATCTGTGCTGCATTAACTTGTGACAAGTGATCGACTGCGGATACCTTCACGCAGCAACGCGGCGGTACGCCACAGCCGCCGCGTTGGCCCCTGCAGTCGTGTGAAAGGCAACCGCATGCTCTCCGGGAACGGCCGACACCGTCGCCCCCGCCAGGCTCCGGCACTCCTCGTCGCCGCAGGGGTCACCGGCTCAGCGATCGCGATCCCGCTCCTGGCCGCCACCGGTGCGAGCGCGGCCAGCGGTACGACCTGGGACCGCGTCGCGGAGTGCGAGAGCGGTGGTTCCTGGAGCGCCGACCACGGCAACGGCCACTACGGCGGACTCCAGTTGACGCAGGAGGACTGGGACAAGTACGGCGGCCTCGACTACGCCCCCAGTCCCGACCAGGCGAGCCGCTCCCAGCAGATAGCCGTCGCCGAGAAGGTCCTGGACCACCGGGGCGTCTCCGCCTGGGGTACCTGTGGCGTGGTCTCCGGCCTGGGCAAGGACTCGGCCGCCGCGGACGTCGACACGGGGGTGGGCGACCACTCCTCCGGCGGCGGCGCCGTCTTCTTCTCGGACACCGGGGTGGGCTTCGGGCCGTCCGACGCGTCTGACGGATCCCAGTCGTCCACGTCCCACCACTCGTCGGGGGCGTCGGACTCGGCCAAGCCGTCGGACTCGTCGGACTCGCCGTCGACATCGCCTTCGTCGTCTTCTTCTTCCTCCGAGTCGCCGTCGTCCTCCTCGTCTCCGTCTTCCTCCGACTCCCCGTCGTCCTCGCCTTCCTCCTCCTCGCCGTCCTCGACGGCGACGGACGACTCGACCGGGGGCGACGAGAGCGAGAGCGGATCGGACGGCCTTCTCGGCACGCTCTCGGGCACGACGAAGAGCGACGAGTCGGACAAGGTCGGGCAGAGCGGGGCGTCTTCGTCCTCCGGTGCCGGCCGCCACCGCGGCGACAACGCCGACGAGGGCGACGCGGACGGCCGCACCGGCGAGTCGGCCGGCCGTCATGCCTCGCGCGGCTCCGCCGCCGGGCGCGAGACCGTCGACGACTCGTACCTCGTCCGCCTCGGAGACACTCTGTCGGGCATCGCCGACTTCCTTGACCTCAAGGGTGGTTGGCACGCGCTGTACGACGCGAACAAGAAGGAGATCGGCGCCGACCCCAACCGCATCGTGCCCGGTCTGAGTCTTGTGGTGACGTCCGGGCTGTCCGGCGACGGGTCCTGAACCGCCGTCCGAACTGCCGCCTCGACGAGGCCACTTCACGCCCCGCTTCGCGCTGAATGTCCGGTTTGGCGAGAGTGAGACATGAGTCTCATAAGCCTTGATCGTCTTTGAAATTCGGTGCGTCGCCTGCTTACGGTCGTGACCGCTCGCCATAGCGGGCCCCGACGGTCGCAACGCCGAATCCTGCCAGCGGCCGTACGGGAACAGTCGACGCTTCGAGCGCCGTAGGCAGGAGCGGGGGACCCAAGGTAGGTGCCGTGCCCGGGAGTTGACCGGGTGCGGCTAGGGGTGGAGCCGTGCGCCGGGGAGGCGCGCGGCCGGGCAACTCAACCGGCCCGAACCCGACAGCTCACCTCGCAGGCGTCGGTGAGGGGATCGAACCATGCTGTGTTCAGGCAAGGGCAAGCACCGCCGTCCGTCCAAGGCCGTCCGCGCCATCGCGCTCGCCGGTGTCACCGGCGCCGCTGTCGCCGGCCCGCTGATGGCGGCCGGCAGCGCCTCCGCCGCCACCGCCTCCCAGTGGGACGCCGTCGCGCAGTGCGAGTCCGGCGGCAACTGGTCCATCAACACGGGCAACGGCTTCTACGGCGGCCTGCAGTTCACCAACTCGACCTGGGCCGCCTACGGGGGCACCGCCTACGCCCCGCGCGCCGACCAGGCCTCCAAGGGTCAGCAGATAGCCGTCGCCGAGAAGGTCCTCTCGGGCCAGGGCAAGGGTGCCTGGCCGGTCTGCGGCACCGGTCTGACCAGCGCCCCCTACAACGGTGCCGCGGCCTCCACGGGCACCTCCACCGGTTCCACCGGCTCCGGCGACTCCGTGAAGAGCACCACCACCCGCTCGACCGAGCAGCAGGCGGCGGGCCGTTCCGCGCAGCGCCCGGCCCCCCGGACGACCGTCACCACCCCGACCGGCAAGAAGGTCAAGAAGGGCGACGGCGAGTACAAGGTGGTCCAGGGCGACACCCTCAGCGCGATCGCCCAGAAGCACCACGTCCAGGGCGGCTGGGAGAAGCTGTTCCAGCTGAACAAGGACATCGTCGAGAACGCCGACCTCATCTACCCGGGCCAGCAGCTGCACCTGAAGTGACAGCTCTTCGGCGTCCGGCCCGCGGCTTCCCCCCGGCCGCACCCCCCACGGTCGGCGCCGCCTGAGGACCCGCCCCGTCCCCACGGGCCCCCCGCTCCGGTGCGTGCACCCCCGAACGCACCGGAGCGGGGCTTTTTGCCTCGGCGTCCCTCCTTCGTCACCCGCTCTTTGTTCCGCGATGGAACAATGTGTACCGTCACCCTGTCCGCGGGACGGTCGGTCGGCTGGCCGATGCCCCGGGACGGTTAGGCTCTAGTCGCAAGGTGCCCCGCACCCCCAGCGTCACATCCATGAAGGAGATGCTCGTGCCGTCCATCGACGTCGTCGTAGCCCGGGAAATCCTGGACTCCCGAGGCAACCCCACGGTCGAGGTCGAGGTCGGCCTCGACGACGGCAGCACGGGTCGTGCCGCCGTTCCGTCCGGCGCCTCCACCGGCGCCTTCGAGGCCATCGAGCTCCGCGACGGCGACCCCAACCGCTACCAGGGCAAGGGTGTCGAGAAGGCCGTCCTCGCGGTCATCGAGCAGATCGGCCCGGAGCTCGTCGGCTACGACGCCACCGAGCAGCGCCTGATCGATCAGGCGATGTTCGACCTGGACGCCACCGACAACAAGGGCTCCCTCGGCGCCAACGCCATCCTCGGCGTCTCCCTCGCCGTGGCCCACGCCGCCTCCGAGGCCAGCGACCTCCCGCTCTTCCGCTACCTGGGCGGCCCGAACGCGCACCTGCTGCCGGTGCCGATGATGAACATCCTCAACGGCGGCTCGCACGCCGACTCCAACGTGGACATCCAGGAGTTCATGATCGCCCCGATCGGCGCGGAGTCCTTCTCCGAGGCCCTGCGCTGGGGTACCGAGGTCTACCACACCCTCAAGAAGGTGCTGAAGCGCAAGGGCCTGTCCACCGGCCTCGGCGACGAGGGCGGCTTCGCCCCGAACCTCGGCTCCAACCGTGAGGCCCTCGACCTGATCCTCGAGGCCATCAAGGAAGCCGGCTACGCCCCCGGTGAGCAGATCGCCCTCGCCCTCGACGTCGCCGCCTCCGAGTTCTACAAGGAGGGCAAGTACCTCTTCGAGGGCAAGGAGCGCTCCGCCGCCGAGATGACGGAGTACTACGAGGAGCTCGTCGCGGCCTACCCGCTCGTCTCCATCGAGGACCCGCTGTTCGAGGACGACTGGGCCGGCTGGAAGGTCATCACCGACCGTCTCGGCGACAAGGTCCAGCTCGTCGGTGACGACCTGTTCGTCACCAACCCCGAGCGCCTCGCCCGCGGCATCGAGGAGGGCACCGCCAACGCCCTGCTGGTCAAGGTCAACCAGATCGGTTCGCTGACCGAGACCCTCGACGCCGTCGAGCTGGCCCAGCGCAGCGGCTTCAAGTGCATGATGTCCCACCGCTCCGGTGAGACCGAGGACGTCACCATCGCCGACCTGGCCGTCGCCACCAACTGCGGCCAGATCAAGACCGGTGCCCCGGCCCGCTCGGAGCGCGTCGCCAAGTACAACCAGCTGCTGCGCATCGAGGAGATCCTCGACGACGCCGCGGTGTACGCCGGCCGGAGCGCGTTCCCGCGCTTCAAGGGCTGAGCACGCAGGGCAACGCCTTAGCCAGTCGTCCGTACGTCCCCGTACGCGGTCCCGTACCGTGTGCGGGGACGTACGCACGTGTGAAGGGGAGGCGGAAGACATGGCCGTGAAGGACCGTGACCGGTTCTCCACCGCGACCAGGCTGCGGCTGCTCGGCGAGCAGACGGCGGCCCGGGTCTACCGTTCCCAGACCAGACGGCAGGCCCGCCGTTCCCGGCTCACCGGCCGGGCCGCGCTGCTCGCCCTCGTGCTGTGCTCGCTGATCGTGGCGCTCGCGTACCCGATACGGCAGTACGTCTCCCAGCGTGCCGAGATCGCCGGCCTGGAGCGGCAGCGCCAGGAGGCCCGCGACCGGGTCGAGCAACTGCGCGACCTCAAGGCGCGCTGGCAGGACGACGCGTACGCGGAGCAGCAGATCCGGCAGCGGCTGCACTATGTGATGCCGGGCGAGACCGGGTACATCGTGGTCGACCCGGACCCGGCCAGACAGTCACGCGTGCACCGGACGGCCTTCGCACGCCCCTGGTACACCGGCGTCTGGGACGGGGTGGACAAGGCCGACGCGTCGGACCGCTGACCCGCCGAACCCCTCCCGCCGACCCGCCGGACCCCGCCCGCCGCACCTGCCGAATCCCGCCGGATCCCGCCATCCCGTCGGATCCCGCCACATCCCGGCAGAGACACAACAGAGACCAAGAGAGACTTCGTACCGCATGGAAACGCCCCCGCCGCCCACCCCGCCCACCGAGCCCACGGACGCGGATGTCGAGGCCATCCAGCAGCAGCTCGGCCGCACCCCGCGCGGGCTGCGCGCGATCGCGCACCGCTGCCCGTGCGGGCAGCCGGACGTCGTGGAGACGGCGCCGCGGCTCCCCGACGGCACCCCCTTCCCGACGACGTACTACCTGACGTGTCCGCGCGCCGCCTCCGCGATCGGCACGCTGGAGGCCAACGGCGTCATGAAGGAGATGACGGAGCGTCTGGGGGCCGACCCGGAGCTGGCCGCCGCCTATCGCGCCGCGCACGAGGACTACATCGCCCGCCGCGACACCATCGAGGTCCTGGAGGGCTTCCCGAGCGCGGGCGGCATGCCGGACCGGGTGAAGTGCCTGCATGTGCTCGTGGCCCACTCGCTGGCCGCCGGGCCGGGGGTCAACCCGCTCGGCGACGAGGCGATCGCGATGCTGCCGGAGTGGTGGCGCAAGGGGTCGTGTGTGACGCCCGCGGGGCCGCCGTCCGGCGACGAGTGGGAGGTGGAGACGACGGACACCGGCTGGTTCGCCGTCCAGCCCGTCCAGGCTCCGGCCTCCGAGGAGAGCCAGGCCGCGGAGAAGGAGAAGGACAAGTGACACGCGTCGCCGCCGTCGACTGCGGTACGAACTCCATCCGGCTCCTGGTGGCGGACGCCGATCCCGCCAGTGGTGAACTCGTCGAGCTGGACCGGCGGATGACCATCGTCCGGCTCGGCCAGGGCGTGGACCGGACCGGGCGGCTCGCCCCGGAGGCCCTGGAGCGTACGTTCGCCGCCTGCCGTGAGTACGCGGAGATCATCAAGGGGTACGGCGCCGAGCGGGTGCGTTTCGTCGCCACGTCCGCCTCCCGGGACGCCGAGAACCGGGACGAGTTCGTCCGCGGGGTCCTGGACATCCTCGGTGTCGAGCCCGAGGTCATCTCCGGCGACCAGGAGGCGGAGTTCTCCTTCATGGGCGCGACCAAGGAGCTGGCGGGCCGGGAGGACCTCCCCAGGCCCTGTCTGGTCGTGGACATCGGCGGCGGCTCCACGGAGTTCGTCGTCGGCGACGACCGGGTGGACGGTGCCCGGTCCGTCGACATCGGCTGTGTCCGTATGACGGAGCGTCACCTCGTGCACCACGGTGTCGTCACCGACCCGCCCACCGAGGAGCAGATCGCCGCCATACGGTCCGACATCGCGGCCGCGCTGGACCTGGTGGAGCAGACCGTGCCGCTGCACGAGGCGCACACGCTGGTCGGCCTCGCGGGCTCGGTCACCACCGTCTCGGCGATCGCCCAGGACCTCCCCGAGTACGACTCCACGAAGATCCATCATTCCCGCATCTCCCTGGACCGCGTCCGCGAGATCACCGAGTGGCTCCTCAGGTCCACCCACGCCGAGCGGGCGGCGATCCCCTCCATGCATCCCGGACGCGTGGACGTCATCGGCGCGGGCGCCCTCGTCCTGCTCGCGATCATGGAACGGATCGGGGCCGCCGAGGTCGTGGTCAGCGAACACGACATCCTCGACGGCATCGCGTGGTCGGTGGCGTAGAAGCCGCCGACGGCCGGCTCCTCCGACGGGCCCGCAGGCCCGGCTCCCCCTTGGACGGGAGCCGGGCCTGCGGTGGTTTCCGGTCGCTTCGCCGTCCCGGGCACGGTCGTGTCCGGGACGGCTCCGGCCGGTGTGCGGGCCAGTGATCACCAGGGCGGGCGGGACCCGATGGCAGCGCGACCGTCAGGCCGGCGGCGCAGTCGGCGGAGGGTCGCCGGCCGGTGGCGTGGCTCTCTTTTGTTACTCGTCGGTAGTCAACGGCTGAGCAGGTCGGATAACGTCTGAGCAAGGCCGACGGGGCCTCCGGGGCGCCTCGCCGACCTCCGGTCGGAAAACTTCGTGAACTTCTTCACAAGGAAATCCGTCCCGCGCCGCCGCGAAAGGGGGCCGGTTGGCTCTTCCGGGGGGTCGTGAGTCGTTTGAACATGTTCAGTCGGTAGGTGTGAGAGGGGTCCGGAAGGGAAGGTTCCGAGGGTGTTCCGGCATCCTCGCCATCGCCTCGTACGACCAGAGGGGCAGCTCACGCGGCGTTGACAACGGGTCGGGGTGCGCCGCGGTTCCCGTCCGCCGTCATGACCTGCGTCACGCGGGCCGCGGAGTGTAGCACGGGCCCTCAAGAAGCTTGTGAAGGGGCGCACGAGCGACCCCCCGGGGGCGGGTGGATACTCGATGGCATGAGCACCACGGAGCGTCCCAGGATCCTCGTAGTAGGCGGTGGGTACGTAGGCCTGTACGCAGCTCGACGCATTCTGAAGAAGATGCGCTACGGCGAGGCGACCGTCACGGTCGTCGACCCGCGCTCGTACATGACCTACCAGCCCTTCCTCCCCGAAGCCGCCGCCGGCAGCATCTCCCCCCGGCATGTCGTCGTCCCGCTGCGACGCGTCCTGCCCAAGGCGGAGGTCCTCACCGGTCGGGTCACCACCATCGACCAGGACCGCAAGGTCGCCACCATCGCCCCGCTGGTGGGCGAGGCGTACGAGCTGCCCTTCGACTACCTGGTCATCGCGCTCGGCGCGGTCTCCCGCACCTTCCCGATCCCCGGCCTCGCCGAGCAGGGCATCGGCATGAAGGGCATCGAGGAGGCCATCGGCCTGCGCAACCACGTCCTCGAGCAGCTCGACAAGGCCGACTCCACGACCGACGAGGAGATCCGCCGCAAGGCGCTCACCTTCGTCTTCATCGGCGGTGGTTTCGCCGGTGCGGAGACCATCGGCGAGGTCGAGGACATGGCCCGGGACGCGGCCAAGTACTACAAGAACGTGTCTCGCGAGGACATGCGCTTCGTTCTCGTCGACGCCGCCGACAAGATCCTCCCCGAGGTCGGCCCCAAGCTCGGCCAGTACGGCAAGCAGCACCTTGAGGGCCGCGGTGTCGAGGTCTACCTGTCGACCTCGATGGAGTCCTGCGTAGACGGCCACGTGGTGCTCAAGAACGGCCTCGAGGTCGACTCCAACACCATCGTGTGGACGGCCGGCGTCAAGCCGAACCCGGCGCTCGCGCGCTTCGGCCTCCCGCTCGGTCCGCGCGGTCACGTGGACACCGCCGCCACCCTCCAGGTCCAGGGCACCGACTACATCTGGGCCGCGGGTGACAACGCCCAGGTGCCCGACCTCGTCGGCCGCAAGGCGGGCAACGAGAACGCCTGGTGCCCGCCGAACGCGCAGCACGCGCTGCGTCAGGCCAGGGTCCTCGGCGACAACGTGGTCTCCGGCATGCGGGGCTTCCCGCAGAAGGAGTACAGCCACGCCAACAAGGGCGCGGTCGCGGGCCTCGGCCTGCACAAGGGCGTCGCGATGATCGTCATGGGCAAGACGAAGATCAAGCTCAAGGGACGTCTCGCCTGGTACATGCACCGTGGCTACCACGGTCTGGCGATGCCGACCTGGAACCGCAAGATCCGGATCTTCGCGGACTGGACGCTCGGCATGTTCCTCAAGCGCGAGGTCGTCTCGCTCGGCGCCATCGAGTCTCCGCGCGAGGAGTTCTACGAGGCCGCCAAGCCGGTGCCGGTCGCCGCGGCCAAGACCGAGGAGAAGGCCAAGGCCTCCTGACCTGAAGGTCACCGATCCAGCCGAAGGGCCTCCCGCCATCCGTGGTGCGGGAGGCCCTTCGGCGTTCGGCGTGCTTTCGGTGCCTGACCTCGTGATGCGGTGCCGACCGGCCTCGTACACGGGCATTTTGCCCAGCCGTAATGCCACCGGGGGACTGCGGTCCGGCCCCGCAGGTGTTTACGTGGTGTCGGACATCCCGGAATCCTTCCCCGGGCTCCCCGTGCGGCTCTCCGTCCGGTGCGAGCAGGGGATATCCCCATCGGAGGTGTGCACCATGGCCGACGCCGCGCCGCGGCTGAAGAGCCTCGTCGAACAGTTGCTGGGGGTACCGCTCCCCGTGCGCATCCGCGCCTGGGACGGTTCGGAAGCCGGCCCCCCGGGCGCCCCCGCACTCGTTGTACGCAACCGCCGTGCCCTGCGCCGCCTGCTGTGGAAGCCGGGGGAGTTGGGGCTCGTCCGCGGCTGGGTCGCCGGGGACCTCACCATCGAGGGCGACCTGTACACCGCCCTCGATCTGATGGCCGGTCTCGTCTGGGAGCGCGGCGAGGACGCCCGCACCCTCGCCCAGGCGGTCCGCGACCCGGAGGTGCGCGCCGCCGTCCGCGGGCTCGCCCGGCTGGCCGGACCCTTCCCGCCGCCTCCGCCGCCCGCGGAGGAGATCCGCAGGGTCCGCCACCTCCACACCCGCCGCAGCGACAAACGCGCCATCAGCCACCACTACGACGTGGGGAACGACTTCTACGAGATCGTCCTGGGCCCGTCCATGGTCTACTCGTGCGCCTACTGGGAGGCGCCCGGGGCCACCCTGGAGGACGCCCAGCGCGACAAGCTCGAACTCGTCTGCCGCAAACTCGGTCTGAAGCCCGGTCAGCGCCTTCTCGACGTCGGCTGCGGCTGGGGCTCCATGGCGATCCACGCGGCCCGCGAGCACGGGGTGAGCGTCGTCGGCGTCACCCTCTCCCAGGAGCAGGCCACCTACGCCCGCAAGCGGATCGCCGAGGAGGGCCTCGCCGACCGAGTCGAGATCCGGGTGCAGGACTACCGGGACGTCGTCGACGGCCCCTATGACGCGATCTCCTCCATCGGCATGGCCGAGCACGTCGGCGCCGAACGGTACCTGGAGTACGCCCGCCATCTGTACGGCCTGCTGAAGCCCGGCGGGCGGCTGCTCAACCACCAGATCGGGCGGCGCCCCCAGCAGGACGAGTCCGCGTACTCCGTCGACGCGTTCATCGACGCCTATGTCTTCCCGGACGGTGAACTCGCCCCCGTCGGCACCACCGTGACCCAGCTGGAGCGCGCCGGGTTCGAGGTCCGCGACGTGGAGTCGCTCCGCGAGCACTACGCCCTCACCCTGCGCACCTGGATCGCCGGCCTGGAGGCGCAGTGGGGGCGTGCGCAGTCTCTCGTCGGCCCCGGCCGCGCCCGTGTGTGGCGTCTGTACATGGCCGCCTCCGCCCTCGCCTTCGAACACAACCGCATCGGCGTCAACCAGGTCCTCGCCGTGCGGACACCGGAGTCGGGCGCGTCCGGGCTGCCGCTGCGTCCCCGCACCTGGCACGGCTGACCCCGGTACGGGCGAGGCCGTAGGAGGCGGTGAAGGTACGACGAAGGGGCCCCGTTCCGGTGTGGAACGGGGCCCCTTCGTGACGGTTGCCGCTACTCCGACTTGATCGCCGCCAGCATGTTCAGACGGGCCGCCCGACGGGCCGGCCACAGGGCGGCCAGGACGCCGACCACTCCCGCCAGGACGAGGAAGACGGCCATCCGGCCCCAGGGCAGGACCAGCTCGTACGTCGACATCTTGGTGCCGAGCAGTTCACCTGCCGCCCAGCCGAAGAACACGCCCAGGCCGATGCCGAGCACTCCGCCGAACAGCGAGATGACCAGGGACTCCAGCCGGACCATCCGCTTGATGCCCTTGCGGTCCAGGCCGATCGCCCGCAGCATGCCGATCTCCTGCGAGCGCTCGAAGACCGACATGGCCAGGGTGTTGATGACTCCGAGGACGGCGACGATCACCGCCATGGCCAGCAGGCCGTAGAGCATGTTCAGCATCAGCGTGAAGATCTGCGCGATGCTGTTGGAGATGTCCTTCTTGTCCTGGACCAGGATGGCCGGGTTGTGGCCGAGCGCCTTCTGCAGCGCGCTCTTGGCCGACGCGGTGGCGCCGTCCGACATCTTCACCATGACCTGCATGTCGGCCGGGCGGCTCAGATGCGGAGAGAGCGTCGCGTTGTCGAGCATGATGCCGCGCATCATCTCGGTGCTCTGGTAGACGCCGGCGACCGTCAGCTGCTGCTTGCGGCCGTCCTCGTAGGCGATCGTGAACCGCGAGCCCGCCGTCCAGTGGTGGTCCTTGGCCGTCTCGTCGTCCACGACGACCTGGCCGCCGCCGACCTTGAAGGTGCCGGCGTCGACCGTCAGGTCCGTCAGCTTGCCGATGGCGGCGCCGTTGACGCCGGTCACGTACTCGGTCCCGCCCTCGATACGGGCGGGAGCGTTGCGCAGCGGGCTGATCGCGGTGACGCCGTCCGTCGTCCGGAGCGTCTTCTCGACGTCGGGCGACAGCTCGTTGCGGTTCGCCATGGACACCACGTAGTCCGCCTTGAGAGCGGAGGACGCCATCTTGTCGATCGCGGTCTGCAGGCTGCCCGCCATCACCGTCAGACCGGTGATCAGGGTCAGGCCGATCATCAGGGCCGAGGCGGTGGCCGCGGTGCGGCGCGGGTTGCGCACCGAGTTCTGCCGGGCCAGCTTCCCGGCGATCCCGAAGACACGCATCAGCGGCGCGGCGGCCGCGATCAGCGGACGGGACAGCAGCGGGGTGAGCACGAAGACACCGATGATGAGGAGGACCGCGCCGAGGCCCATCGGGGCCTGGCCGTCCGAGGAGTTCAGCGTGGTGGCGTACAGCACGGTGGCGATGCCGGCCGCGGCCAACAGGGCGCCGATGGTGTTCCGTACGACCAGGGACTTGGTGGTGGCCTTCGCGTGGACGCTGCTCATCGCGGCGACCGGCGGGATCTTCGCCGCGCGGCGGCCCGGCAGCCAGGCGGCCAGCATGGTGATCAGGATGCCGACGGCGAGAGCGGCGGCGACCGTGCCCGGGGTGATGACGAGAGGCCCGTCCGGAACCGTCCCGCCCAGCGAACCCACCAGCGAGCGCAGCCCCGCGCCGATGCCGATACCGGCCACCAGACCGGTGACGGCCGCGACCGCGCCGACCACGAACGCCTCGATGAGCACGGACCGGGTGACCTGACGGCGGGAGGCGCCGACCGCGCGCAGCAGCGCCAGCTCCTTGGTGCGCTGGGCGACCAGCATGGTGAAGGTGTTGGCGATGATGAACGTGCCGACGAACAGCGCGATACCGGCGAACACCAGCAGCGCGGTACGCATGCTGCTCGTGGCGTCGGCGATCTGCTGGGCCTGGTCGTCGGCGAGCTGCTTGCCGGTGATGGTGGAGGCGGTGTCCTTCGGCAGGATCTCGTCGAGGGCGTTCCGCAGCGCGATCTGGCCGGTGCCCGAGGCCGCCTTCACATCGATCTCGTCGTAGGCGCCGGGCTTGTGGAACAGGCGCTGGGCGGTGGCCGTGTCGAAGAGGACGAGGCTGCCGCCGGCCGCCACGTTGCCGTCGTCGGTGGTGAAGACGCCGGCGACCCTCGGGGACAGCACCGGGCCGTCGATCGACAGCCGCACGGTGTCGCCCACCTTGTATCCGGTGCGCTCGGCGGTGTTGGAGTCGATGAGGATCTCGTCCGCGCCCTTCGGGGCGTGCCCGCTGAGGATCGGGTACCGGGGGTCCTGGGTCTTCCAGTAGTTCCCGCCCTGGGACTGGAAGCCGTCGCCGACGAGCTTGCCGTCCTTGTCGGCGACGGCGGTGAAGCCGCTGACCACGCCGACGGCCGACCCGGCGCCCTGTACCTCGGCGGCCTTGTCGAGGAGGGCCTGGGTGAGCTGGGGCTCCTTGCCGATCTTGTCGCCGGTGTCCTGGCGGCCCTCGGGCCGGATGGCCACGTCGACCTGGTCGAAGCCCTTGGCCGAACTCTTCTGGTAGGCGTCCGAGATGGTGTTGGTGAAGACCAGGGTGCCCGACACGAACGCGACGCCGAGCATCACGGCGAGGACGGTCATGAGCAGCCTGGCCTTGTGCGCGAGCACATTGCGCAGGGCGGTACGGAACATTTCTCTTCCTGGACTGGGGGCGGGACGGGGGGAGGGAACGGGCCGGTCAGGCCGACAGAGGTCCTGGGACGCAGACCCCGGGGGCGGGACGCGGGGACCTCAGCTCGTACGGCCCTTGGCGTCGAACTGCTTCATGCGGTCGAGCACCGCGTCGGCGCTCGGCTCGTACAGCTCGTCCACGATCCGGCCGTCCGCCAGGAAGATCACCCGGTCCGCGTAGGCCGCCGCGACCGGGTCGTGCGTGACCATCACGACCGTCTGCCCCAGCTCCCGCACGGAGTTGCGCAGGAAGCCCAGCACCTCCGCGCCCGAACGCGAGTCCAGGTTTCCGGTGGGCTCGTCACCGAAGATGATGTCCGGCTTGGACGCGAGCGCCCGCGCCACCGCGACACGCTGCTGCTGACCGCCGGACAGCTGTGCGGGCCGGTGGCTCAGCCGGTCCGCGAGCCCGATCATCCGGATCACGGTGTCCAGCCACGCCTTGTCCGGCTTACGGCCCGCGATGTCCATCGGGAGGGTGATGTTCTCCAGTGCGGTCAGAGTGGGCAGCAGGTTGAACGCCTGGAAGATGAAGCCGATCTTGTCCCGGCGCAGCTTGGTGAGCTGCTTGTCCTTCAGCGAGCCCAGTTCGACGTCGCCGATGCGGACGGAGCCGGACGAGAAGGTGTCGAGCCCGGCGACGCAGTGCATGAGCGTCGACTTGCCGGAGCCCGAGGGCCCCATGATGGCCGTGAACTGGGCCTGCTGGAAGTCGACGGTCACCCGGTCCAGGGCCACTACCTGGGTTTCGCCCAGTCCGTAGACCTTCGACAGATCCGTGGCGCGGGCGGCCACCGTGGTGGTCCGGTCGGCGAGGGGGGTGCTGGTCACGGGCGGGTGCTCCTGTCGGGACGACGACGGTCAAGGGGACGTGTTCCATCGTCGCGGCCCAACGGTCCCGTGGAGTCAGCCGCTGTTCCCGTTCCCGGGGCAGCCTCGAGTCGGACCGGGCCCGCCGGTGTCATACCTGGGGATGAGGGGCGTCCCTGAGAGTGCCCCCGAGTCCGCCCAGAGCGGAAAGCGGTTGGTCAGCCGATACATGCAGGTCGCAGTGCCCTCCTTCAGGGCGGTGAAATTCCGTCATTTCGCATACACGGCTCATGGTTGCCCGAAAGGCTATTGGCAAGTGCGGATGGCCCGTACCGGGTGCTGATGCTCCCTCAGACATCAATAAAATAAGACAACATCGCACCGTGCGCCCGCTGTTCGGGGGATGCCTCCCGATAGGCTCGGAACGCTCGATGCGGAGCCCATGGCCTGCCCGGATGGTGGAATGCAGACACGGCGAGCTTAAACCTCGCTGCCCCTCGCGGGCGTACCGGTTCAAGTCCGGTTCCGGGCACCATCCGTTCCTGTACCGCAGGGTACGGACCCCATTTCTGTTCGTCTCCATCAGCGGTCCTGCGGCAGGCCTGACGGCACCGTCCGGAAGCCGGGGCTTTCCTCTGTCCGGCCCGGCCATGGGTGGCGGGCCGGACGATACGGCCGAAGTCCTCGGCGGAGATGCGGCCGGAGGCCGGTGCGGCCTCGCGCAGGGTGGTGTCCTCGTCGTCGGCCTCGTGGGCGATGGCTGAGGCCTTGTCGTAGCCGATCACGGGCGAGAGCGCGGTGACCGGGGTGAAGGCCACGCCGCGGTTACGCAGCGGATCCACCGGAACGCTCGGGGCGGCCGGGGTCCGTGTGCCTCCCGGTCATCGGATCTCCCTCTGTGCGGATGCCGTGTCGGCTCCGACCCGCGAGCACACGGCCCGCTCCAGGCCACGGCCGCCGGCACGGCAAGGGGCGGCGAGGGCGTCCTTCCCCCGGTCGGCGAACCGTGCCACGCCCCTCGTGCGGTGTCACATGCCGTCGGCTTCCAGGACCGCCTGGGCGAACGCCTCGGGCGCCTCCTGCGGAACGTTGTGGCCGATGCCCTTCAGCGTGCGGTGGGCGTAGGGGCCGGTGAACCTGCCGCGGTAGGCGGCGCCGTCGCCGGGCGGGGTGAAGGGATCCAGCGCACCGTCGAGGGTGACGGTGGGCACGTGCACGGGCGGGCCTTCGGCGAGCCTCGCCTCAAGGGCGTCGTGGCGCGGGTCGCCCGGTGCGAGGCCGAGCCGCCAGCGGTAATTGTGGATCACGATGCGGACGTAGTCCGGGTTGTCGAACGCCTGGGCGGTGCGGTCGAAGGCGGCGTCGCTGAAGTGCCAGGTCGGCGAGACGTTGTGCCAGATGAGCCTGGCGAAGTCCTTCCGGTGCTCCGCAAGGCCCAGCTCGCCTCGTTCGGTGGAGAAGTAGTACTGGTACCACCACGCCCACTCGGCCGCCGGGGGCAGCGGCAGCCGCTGCTGCTTCCGGTCGGTGATGAGATAGCCGCTCACGGAGACCAGGGCCTTGCAGCGCTCCGGCCACAGCACGGCGATGATGTCGGCGGTGCGGGATCCCCAGTCGAAGCCGCCGAGGACGGCCCGCTCGATCCGCAGGGCGTCCATGAGCGCGATGACGTCCAGCGCGAACGCCGCCTGCTCGGCGTTGCGGAACGTCTTCGGGGACAGGAAGGTCGTCGTCCCGTAGCCGCGCAGATAGGGGACGATGACGCGGTAGCCGTGCGTGGCCAGCAGCGGTGTCACCTCGACGTAGCTGTGGATGTCGTACGGCCAGCCGTGCAGCAGGAGCACCGCGGGACCGTGGGCGGGTCCCGCTTCGACGTAGCCGATGCTCAACTCGCCGGCGCGAATCCGCTTCAACGCGCCGAAGGAGGGGGTCCCTCGCGCCTTGTCGGGCCCGGCCGCTCCCGCGCCCGTACGGGCGGTTGCCGAGACGGAGGAGGAGGCGGGCGTTCCCGCCGATGAGGCAGCCGCCGTGCTCGTCGTGCCCGCGCCGAGGACCTTGCCGAAAGTCCGCCTGTTCATCACCTGGGAACCGTCCTGTCGTGTCCGCTGGTCGGGGGAGGGGTCGTCGCGGTCCGCGCCTCCCCGGTCCGACAGGCCCCCGGGTCGAATGTCACAAAGCCACTGCCGACGTGCCCACCGGTCGCGTCCGAACGGGGGACGTCGGAATGGGCTGTTCCGGGCTCTGGCCCACGCCCGGACCGCTCGCCGGTCGGTGTCGCCCTCGGGGTGGGTCCGGCGAGGCCTCTCGGGTGAATGCGCCGGCGGCCGATGTCGCCCGTCCGGGTGAAGGACCGCCCGTGCTGGGTCCATGGCCGGTCTCGACTCTGTTCCGACTCGGTCATGGATGGGGTGTACGCGTGCCGGGAATCACGCAGTTGCGTAGCGTGTTGCGCGCAAGGACGAGGGAAAGATCCTCCTCAAGCAGTAGGGTCAATCCTTTGCCTACCTATTACTCTTGAGCCAAGGCCACGCAGGGTGGCCATGGAGGAGTGAAATGAGGAGCAGCAACCCGGTCTTCTCGCGACGGGGGTTCAGCCGCGACAACGGCTACGCGAGCTTCAACACCGCGCCGCAGGCCGGGGGAGCCGCTGTCGGCACGCAGGGCAACCCGTACGCGCAGAACCCGTACGCGGGCGGTAACCCCTACACGCAGAACCCCTACGCCCAGCAGACCCAGTACGGCGCCCCGCCGCAGGCCCCGGCCTCCACCGGCCGGATGACGATGGACGACGTCGTCATGCGCTCGGCGATGACGCTCGGCACGGTCGCCGTCGGCGCGATCCTCGCGTGGACACTGCTGCCGATCTCGTCGACCAGCTACGGCCTCGCGGTCGGCTCCGCCCTGATCGCGTTCGTGCTGGCGATGGTGCAGTCCTTCAAGCGCACCCCCTCGCCCGCGCTGATCCTGGGGTACGCCGCCTTCGAGGGCGTCTTCCTCGGCGTCATCAGCGAGATGTACAACGCACAGTGGTCCGGCGCACCCTTCCAGGCGGTGCTCGGCACCATGGCGGTGTCCGGCGCGACCCTGTTCGTCTACAAGGCGGGCTGGATCCGGGTCACCGCGCGATACGCCCGTATCGGCATGGCCATCGCCATCGCGTTCGTGCTGGTGATGGCGGTCAACCTGCTGCTGGTCGCGTTCGGCGCCGCCCCCGACGGCGGGCTGCGTAGCATGGGCCCGCTGGGCGCGCTCGTCGGCATCATCGCGATCCTGCTCGGCGCGTTCTTCCTCACCCTCGACTTCAAGCAGATCGAGGACGGTATCGCGTACGGCGCGCCGCGCGAGGAGTCCTGGCTGGCCGCGTTCGGCCTGACCATGACCCTGGTGTGGATCTACGTGGAGATGCTGCGGCTGGTCGCCATCTTCAGCAGTAACGACTAGTACCGGTCCGTTCCGGCCAGTCTCTGCCGAAGGGCCCCCGAACCACGGTTCGGGGGCCCTTCGGCGTGGGGAGTCGGGTGCGACGGTGCGCGCTCAGGCGAGTTTGCGCGCGGCCCTTCTCAGGTCGTACTCGTGGATGAGTGCCTTGGCGTGGCCGTAGGCGAGACTGTGCTCGTGCCGGAGCCAGCTGACCTTCTCCTCGAAGCAGAGAGCGGGCCCCTCGGCGACGGTGGTGAGCCAGTCGGACACTTCACGACCGGTGCAGTGCGGGATGCGGGCGAGCAGATTGCGATGGGTCTCCTCGGAGAAGACTTGGGACATCGGCGCCTCCGGACGCATTCGACGAAGCCGGTCCTTCAAGTCACCGTGCCTGAGTGTTCGCCTGTTGGCAACAGTCCTGCCGCGACGCGTAGTCTCGCCGCGTGCTTGATACGACGCCTTTGACCCAGGCCGTGGATCACTTCGCCGACCGCCTGCGGGCCGCTCCCCAGAGCCGGCTGCAACGGAGCGCCGCGGCCGAGGCGCTCGGCCTGGCAAGGGAGTTGGCGCGCCGCGCTCAGCTCCTGGAGGACCCCTCGGCCGAGCCCCGCGACATGCCGGACGCGGGTATGTTCGCGGTCGCCGACCAGATCACGGTCGCCGCTCACGATCTCGCGGTCGTCCTGAGCGACGAGGAAGAACTCGCCCAGGCGTTGACGCTCGTGCAGGAGGCACAGCAACGCGCCGGGGTCTGAGGTGCTTCCGCCTTCGGTGCGGTCGGCCCCCCTGGACCCGTGCCGGTGGCCGCCTTGTGCCACCGGCCCTGTCACAGGGTCGCGATGACGCGGTCCGCCAGGATGTAGACGCTCTCGTCGCCGCACTCGAACGTCAGCGCGTACGCCCCCGAGACACCCGAGCCGCCGAGCAGGACCGGCGCGCGGCCGGCGTCCAGGGCCGCGGTCAGGCGTTCCGCCGTCTCGCGGTGGCCCGGCGTCATGCACAGCGTCGTACCGTCCGCGAAGACATAGACGTCGAGGGTCCCCAGCGGACCGGGGCGCACATCGGCGAGTTCCGTACGGGCTGCGGCCAGCTCCTCCAGACGGGCGACCGTGTGCTCGTGGTCGTTGACCACGGGGGACGGGGACGGGACGAAGTCCGGGTGCGAGGGGTGCCGGCGGCGGGCGGCGGCCAGTTCGGGGGAGTCCCCCGCGAGGCCCTCGTCCGGGGAGGAGTTCTGGGTGAACTCGTTCTTCTCCAGGAAGGGTTCCGCCACCGGCTCCAGGCTGTCGTGCTCCAGGCCCGCGAAGTCCGACTGGTGCGGCACGAACAGCTCGCTGTCGGGCAGGCCGAACAGGGAGGGGGCGTCGGCGATGTCCCGGGCCTCCTGGGCGGCCCAGAAGGCCCGTGCCTCGGCCAGCTCACGTTCCCGCTCCTCGGCCAGCGCCTCGGCCACGGCGGTGCGTATCTCCTCCGCGTCCGCGCTGGGGCGGGCGGCGGGCACCAGGCCCTGCGCGGCGCGGCCCTCGGCGAGTTCGCTGTGCAGGGCCGCGACCTGTCGGCGCAGCGCACGCACGCTGCACAGGACGGCGACACCCACGCCCGCGGTGGCGGTCGTGGTGAGCAGCAGAGCAATCGGCATGGCGCTCACTGATGTACTCCCGGTTCAAGGTCGGCCCCGGACTTCCTACATCAGCTTGAAGGGGGGACTAACCAGCTGTCAGTGCGTAACGTCACGAAACGGACAGCGTCCGGGTGTGCATACCTCCCCCTGAAACGGCTCTGACCTGGGTAAACCCTAGTCGGAGGGAGATAGGTCACATCCTGGGGGAGATTGGATCACAGAACGGCCCGAAACCCGTGAGGGACAGGGGCTTCGGGCCGTTGTCGCGAGGGTGTGAGGGACCCGAGGCCGTCAGCTCAGGCGCTCGATGACCATCGCCATGCCCTGGCCGCCGCCGACACACATCGTCTCCAGGCCGAACTGCTTGTCGTGCCACTGGAGAGAGTTGATCAGCGTGGTGGTGATGCGGGCGCCGGTCATGCCGAAGGGGTGGCCCACGGCGATGGCACCGCCGTTGACGTTCAGCTTGTCCAGCGGGATGTCCAGGTCGCGGTAGGAGGGGATCACCTGGGCCGCGAACGCCTCGTTGATCTCGACGAGGTCGATGTCGCCGATGGTGAGGCCGGCACGCTTGAGGGCCTGCTTGGTGGCCTCTACGGGGCCGTAACCCATGATCTCGGGGGAGAGCCCGGAGACACCGGTGGAGACGATCCGGGCGAGCGGCGTGAGCCCCAGTTCCCGGGCCTTGGTGTCGCTCATGATGACCAGGGCGGCGGCGCCGTCGTTGAGGGGGCAGCAGTTGCCGGCGGTGACACGGCCGTCGGGGCGGAAGACGGGCTTGAGCCCGGCCACGCCCTCCAGGGTCACGCCGGCGCGCGGACCGTCGTCCTTGCTGACGACCGTCCCGTCGGGGAGGGTCACCGGGGTGATCTCGCGCTCCCAGAAGCCCTTGGCGATGGCCTGCTCGGCGAGGTTCTGCGAGCGGACGCCGAACTCGTCCATCTCCTCGCGGGTGATGCCCTTGAGGCGGGCGAGGTTCTCCGCGGTCTGGCCCATCGCGATGTACGGGTCGGGCAGCAGGCCGTCCTCACGCGGGTCGTGCCACGCGTCGCTCCCGGACTCGGCGACGGCGGCGGTGCGCGCCTCGGCCTCGGCGAAGAGGGGGTTGCGGGTGTCCGGGAGTCCGTCGGAGCTGCCCTTGAAGAAGCGGGAGACCGTCTCGACACCGGCCGAGATGAAGACGTCGCCCTCGCCGGCCTTGATGGCGTGCAGGGCCATGCGGGAGGTCTGCAGCGAGGAGGAGCAGTAACGGGTGACCGTGCAGCCCGGCAGATGGTCCATGCCCATCTGCACGGCCACGATCCGGCCGAGGTTGTAGCCCTGCTCGCCGCCGGGGAGCCCGCAGCCGAGCATCAGGTCGTCGATGTCCTTCGGGTCAAGCTCGGGGATCTTGGAGAGCGCCGCCTGGATGATGGTCGCGGTCAGGTCGTCGGGGCGCAGGTCCTTGAGGGAACCCTTGCCGGCGCGGCCGATGGGGGAGCGGGCGGTCGAGACGATGACGGCTTCAGGCATCACGGCTCCAGTGCACGAGGGGGCAGGCCTGTGGGGGAAGTTACCCGTACGTACGGTGGAGGTCACGGGCTGTGGGGTGTGACTCGGACCGCACTTTTCTAAGCGCTTGCTTTTTTCGGGAGGGGGGAGCCGGGAGCCGGGAGGAGCGGGCGCCGGGCGTCGGAAGCCGGGAGCGGGCGCGCCCCGGCCCCCGTCCCGGTCCGGGTCGCTCCGGGGCGATCCGGACCGGGGCGGGACGAGGGCACGGCCGGGTGACGGCGGCCGGAGGCCTGGGCGGACGGGTCCGGGGGCCCGTCAGGGCAGCGGTTCCCGCTCGGCGGCCGGGCTCGCGTCCGGGGTCGGCAGCCGGCGACGGCGCCGCTTGAGCAGGGCCCAGGGGCCCCGGGGACCCGTCGGCAGAGCGGCCGTGACCTCGGTGCCTGCCTCCGAGGCCGCCTCCGCCGCCGCACGGGCCACCGGCAGGAAGCCCTCCCGGCGGGACGCGTCCGGGCGCTCCTCGTCCGCCGGCCACAGGCCCAGGGCCGCGCAGAGCGTCGGCAGGACCGCCATCGCCGCCGTGGCATATCCCTCGGCCGAGGGGTGGTAGTTGTCGGGGCCGAAGAGTTCGCGCGGGTTCGCCTCGAACTCCGGGCCCAGCAGATCGCCCAGCGACACCGTACGGCCGCCCTGCTCGACGACGCCGATCGTCTGCGCCGCGGCCAGCTGGCGGGAGGCGCGGCGGGCCAGCCAGCGCAGCGGCTGCTGGACGGGCTCGATGGTCCCGAGGTCGGGGCAGGTGCCCACCACGACCTCCGCGCCCGCTGTGCGAAGCCGGCGCACGGCCGCCGCCAGATGGCGCACCGAGCGGGTCGGGGGCATGCGATGCGTCACATCGTTCGCGCCGACTATGATCACGCAGATGTCCGGGACCTGGTCCGGCCCCTCCAGTGCCGACGACACCTGACGGTCGAGGTCGTCCGACTGCGCTCCGGGGAGCGCCACCACCCGCAGCTCCACCGGGCGCTCCGCCACCGCCGCGAGACCCGAGGCCAGCAGCGCGCCCGGGGTCTGGCGGAAGCGGCGCACGCCCTGCCCCGCGGATGTGGAGTCGCCGAGCATCATCAGCCTCAGCGGCGGTCCGTCCGTACCGGCGTACCCTCGCCCGTACAGGCCGTCGGCGCTCGGCGGGCAGGGGCTGTGCCCATTGCCCACATGGCGCTTGGCCATCTGTACCTCGGCCAGCAGCAGCCCGGCGGCGGCTGCTCCGACCAAGCCGATTCCGCCGCCGCCGTACGCTGCGCCCGCCGCGATGCGCCGGGCCACTCTCGCCCTCGACATGCTCGACATGCGTCGCCGCCACCTCCTCGTAGCCGTACACCCACTGCTTGCCCCGTACGCACCGTCGTCCAATCTCAACGGCGCGTGAACGCCCGGACCTCCGCTGTTGCGGACCGTCCTGACGCGGGAGCGCTTACGCTGGCGGCACCATCACGACCACTCTTTGGCAAGCAACCGGAGACAACGGTGCAATTCCACGACTCGATGATCAGCCTGGTCGGCAATACCCCGCTGGTCAGACTCAACCGCGTGACCGCCGGCATCCAGGCGACCGTCCTCGCGAAGGTCGAGTACTTCAATCCCGGCGGTTCCGTGAAGGACCGCATCGCCCTGCGCATGATCGAGGCGGCCGAGCAGAGCGGCGAGCTCAAGCCGGGCGGCACGATCGTCGAGCCGACCAGCGGCAACACGGGCGTGGGCCTCGCGATCGTGGCCCAGCAGAAGGGCTACAAGTGCATCTTCGTGTGCCCTGACAAGGTCTCCACCGACAAGATCAACGTCCTGCGCGCGTACGGCGCCGAAGTGGTCGTGTGCCCGACGGCGGTCGCCCCGGAGCACCCGGACTCGTATTACAACGTCTCCGACCGGCTCGTCCGGGAGACCCCCGGCGCCTGGAAGCCGGACCAGTACTCCAACCCGAACAACCCCCTTTCGCACTATCACTCGACCGGCCCCGAGCTGTGGGAGCAGACGGAGGGGAAGATCACCCACTTCGTCGCGGGCGTGGGCACGGGCGGCACGATCTCCGGCACCGGGCGCTACCTGAAGGAGGCCAGCGACGGCCAGGTCAAGGTCATCGGCGCCGACCCCGAGGGCTCGGTGTACTCGGGCGGCTCCGGGCGGCCGTACCTCGTCGAGGGTGTCGGTGAGGACTTCTGGCCGACCGCGTACGACCGGACCGTCACCGACGAGATCGTCGCCGTGTCCGACAAGGACTCCTTCCAGATGACCCGGCGGCTGGCCAAGGAGGAGGGCCTGCTGGTCGGCGGCTCCTGCGGTATGGCCGTCGTGGCGGCGCTGCGGGTCGCCGAGCGGCTGGGGCCGGACGATGTCGTGGTCGTGCTGCTGCCGGACAGCGGGCGCGGCTACCTCACCAAGATCTTCAACGACGAGTGGATGGCCGACTACGGCTTCCTGGAGGACGCCGGTCCGAGCGCCCGTGTCGCGGACGTGCTGAACGACAAGGAGGGCGGCATCCCCTCCCTCGTCCATATGCATCCCGACGAGACGGTCGGCCAGGCCATCGAGGTGCTGCGCGAGTACGGCGTCTCGCAGATGCCGATCGTGAAGCCGGGCGCCGGGCACCCCGACGTCATGGCGGCCGAGGTCGTGGGCTCCGTCGTCGAGCGCGAACTGCTGGACGCGCTGTTCACCAAGCGCGCCTCGCTGGACGACCCGCTGGAGAAGCACATGTCCGCGCCGCTGCCGCAGGTCGGCTCCGGCGAGCCGGTCGCGGACCTGATGTCCGTGCTGGGTACGGCCGACGCGGCGATTGTCATCGTCGAGGGCAAGCCGACCGGCGTGGTCAGTCGGCAGGACCTGCTGTCGTTCCTGGCCAAGGGCGGAAAGCAGTGACGAACGTCCGGTGAACCGGGCGTGTCACCGGGGAACGTGCGGTGACCTGCGGGGGCGGGGCTTTTCGGAAGTGGTACGAGCGCGTCACGTCCGCGCAGCACCCGCTTAACATGCGTCCGGCACATTAGAGGTGTCGGCAGGGCGGGAGCGGCTCCCCGCCCCGGCCGGCAACCGAAACGGCGCCAGGAACCTCCGGAGCGGCTCCCGGACCTCCATGGACGCCATGGACGCGCAAGCCCGGCCCTGACCCGGCCCGCGTCCCTCGCGGGGACCGCCGTCGTCCCGCCCCCCGGCAACGGGGGTGCGGCGGTCCCCGCGCATTTCTCTTTCGGGGGTCGTGAACCGGCTGCGGGCGGTCCTCCGGCGCGTCAGTCCTGGCCGCTCTCCCCGTCGCCGTCCCCCGGGGACCGGTGGCGACGGACGAAGAGGCCGGGAGTGGTGCGCGCGGCCTGGACCGCGTTGACCCCGACGATGCCCGCCCAGGCGATCAGCAGACCAGGCAGGTGGCCGACGCCGCCGCCGATCGCCGAGAGCGGTATCGCCAGCACCAGCGAGACGATGCCGAAGCCGAAGCGCTCCCCCCAGGAGTCCGTGACACGCGGGGACCGCGCGCCGCGCGCCACCACCATCTGCTGCTCGGCCAGTTGTCTGCGCAGCCGGCGGTCGACCGCGCTGTCGATGCGCTGGTCGACCTTCTCGAGGAAGGACTCGACCAGCGCCGCGTCGTACTCCTCGCCCAGTTCCCTGCGGGCCCCCAAGGTGGCGTCCAGTTCCTTCTTGAGGTCGGCGCCCCGCCCGTCCATTCCCGTCATGTGCACCACGTTAGGGAGCCGGGGTGCCCGCGGCACTGGGGAAAGCCCCCGTCTTCAGAGTGGGGCTCGCCTAAGGGTCCTGGTGCGCCGCGCCCATCGGGGGCATTGAGCGCGACGCGTGTTCACCGTAGGCACTCGCGTGGTGACCGTATGTGCCGGTTTAGGGATGCTTGGTGGATTCGTCGTCGGATCATCGCCGCCGCGATACCGGGGCTTGGTCGTCAGCCGGCGTATCCGTCCGCATGCTCCGGAGCGTGCGCCGTACAACGGGCGCACGCCCCCGCCTGCATATCGCCATGCAGAGGTCTTGGTGTTTGAATAGGTGGGCACGGCCCGGACGAGGGCCCGGACGTGAGACACCGCGTGCCCGCGGCGCGTACCGTCTGGTGGCCGACTGCTGCCGTGGCCGCCCGAACCCGTCGCGTCGGTGCCGGCCCGGTGCGCGGAACATCTGGAGGGGGAGGACGTGATGAGCGTGACCGAAAGCCCTGCGGCACGGCTGCAGACGCTCTTCGAGGGGCACCGGCTCACGCCGACCCAGCGGCGTATCGCGCACAGCATGGTGCGGCGCGCCGCCGACGTGCCGTTCCTGTCGAGCGTGGAGCTGGCCGAACTCGCCGGGGTGAGCCAGCCGTCGGTCACCCGGTTCGCGGTCGCCCTCGGCTTCGACGGCTACCCGGCGCTGCGCAAGCACCTGCGCGAGGTCGCGCCCGCGGAACAGGCGGCGGACCCCGGCGCGTACAACGAGTACCAGCAGGCGGTCGAGGCCGAGATCGAGAACCTGAAGCACCTGGCCGAGGTGCTGGCCGACCCGCGGCCCGTGCAGCAGGCCGGACGGATCCTCGCCGCCTCGCGCCCCCTGCCCGTGCTCGGCCTGCGGGCCGCAGCCTCCCAGGCGTACGGCTTCGCGTACTTCGCCGCCAAGGTCCATCCGGACGTACGGCTGCTGGACGAGGGCGGCACGATGCTGAACGACCGCATCGACGCGGCCGTACGGGCCGGTGCGAGCGCCCTGCTGTGCTTCGCGCTGCCTCGGCATCCACGCGAGGTCCTGGACACCCTCGCCTATGCCCGGGAGGCGGATCTGACGGTGGTCACGGTCGCCGACTCGGTGTTCGCCCCGGTGGCCAAGGTCTCGGACCTGCTGCTGCCGGCCGCCGTCGGCACGGGACTCGCCTTCGACACCGCCTGCGCGCCGATGCTGCTCGGCCGGGTCCTTCTGGAGGCGATGTGCGACGACCTGCCGGACGCCCAGGCGCGCCTGGAGGAGTTCGACACCCGGGCGGCGGCCCGGGGGCTGTTCGTGGAGTAGCCCTTTTTCAGACTCGTCTCACGTTCGCTCGTTAGCCTGCGCGCACCAGGCGCTGGACCAGGTGAGACGGGAGGCCGAGGTGGCGCGCGGAGGTCAGGGACTGGCACGGGTGGCCGTCGTCGTACGAGCCGGAGCCGCACCGCTGTGGTGGCTCGGGGTGTTCGCGGCCGGCATCGGGATCCTGGTGCCCGGAGTGACGGGACGCCGTGTCGGCGTCATGGCGGGCGCCGCACTGTTCGTCGTGGCCGCGGCGGTGGTCGCCCGCGTGCGCCGCAAGCGGTACACGGCCCTCGGGAGGGGTGCCGCCCGCGCCGGCAAGTACGACGTGCTCCAGGACCGCCATGTCACCATGCGGATCTGGCGGCGCGGGCACCGCTGGTGGCTGCTCGCCGCCTTCGCCGCCGCGCTCGCCTGCTCCTTCGCGGTGCCCGCCGCCGGCGGGATGCTGCTCGCCGGGACGGGCGCCGGGCTGTGGCTGAAGGCCGCCTGGCTCGGCCGCGTCGAGCGCGCCGACGACGCACTGCTGTGGGTGCGCGTGGACTGGCTCGGCCGCCGCGGCGGCGCGCCCGCGGGCAAGCCGGTCAGGGGCTACCGCGGCACCGGCCTCGCGGCCGGCGACGCGGCCCCGGGCGGGGCGCGCCGCCGTACCGCGGAGCTGGTGTAGCGGGGGCCTGGAGCGGACGGACCGTGAGGTCAGACCTCCAGGTCCTCCTCGATCTTCTTCAGCTGGTGGCGGGCCATCGCCAGGTTGGCGCGCTTGGCGTCGAGGACCAGATAGAGGAACAGGCCGTTGCCGCCGCGGCCGGTGAGCAGCCGGATCAGGTGGTACTGGTCGGACAGCGTGATCAGGATGTCCTCGATCTGCCCCTTGAGTCCGAGGTGCTCCATGGTGCGCAGCTTGGCCCGGACGACATCGGTGTTGCCTGCGGCCGCGACCGTGAGGTCGAAGCCCTTGCTGCCGCCCATCGTGCCCAGCGCCATGCCGCTGGTGTAGTCGACGAGGGCGGCTCCGGTCGCGCCCTCGATGGAGGCGAGCGCCTCTTTCAGCGTGGTTTCGGTGTTGGCCATTTTCGGGGTGTGTCCTTTCAACTTTCCGTGGTGGTGCGCGCGTTCGCGGCCGAGCGTGGGCTCGCGGGGGCGCGCGGGGTGCGGGTCCGCAAGGGGGCGGACCTGGAGGTGGCAGTGGTGGGGGTCCTGGCGGTGCGGGACTGCGGCGGCGGCTCGGCCCGCAGGACGGCCTCGTCGATCAGCTCGCCGATCCGGGTGCTGGCGCGGCGGCCCTCCAGATGCAGCCGGCCGACGTTGACCCGGTCCTGGGCGAGCAGCGTGAGCACGGCGCTGCGGCCGGCCGCGTACGTGGCGACGTAGCCGTGGACGCCGCGGACGAGCAGTTCGCGGAAGTCGCCCTGTCCCGTCGCCTCCGCCAGCCGCAGGGCGACGCCGAGCGCGGCGGCGGTGAGCGCGGCGACGCCCTCCGGTTCGACGCCGGCGGTGTCCTGGGCGAGGACGAGTCCGTCGACGCTGGCCGCGAGGGCACCGGTCAACTGGGGGATACGGGTTCTCAGGCGGCGGAGTTCGTCGAGGACCTCGGGCTCCGCGTCCATCAGGGGTCTCCTCTCGGCGGGGCGGGGGCGGTCGAGCCGGTCAAAGGGCCTCCAGCGCATCCCTCAGCCTCTTCAGCAACGTGACGTGGGGGTCGGCGAACGGCGGCAGCACGTCGGCGGGCACGGGCGCCCCGGCCGCCGGTGCGGGCGACGGCGCCTGCGCGGGAGGCAGCGGGCTCGGTTCCGGTGCCGGGCCGGGAGCCGCGAGCGGGTCTGGGGCCGGGAACGCGTCCGCAACCGGGTTCGGCAACGGGTCCGCAACCGGGTTCGGCAACGGGTCCGGAACCGGGCTCGGCAACGGGTCCGGGCCGGGGGCCTGGTGCGGACGGGCCGTGACGGCGCCCGCCGCCGCCAGCCGTCGTACGTCGACCAGCGTGTGGAACGCCGGGCGGCCCAGCGCCCGGGAGATGTCCGCCGCCGTGCGTGCTCCGTCGATCAGGTCGAGCACCTCCCCCTGGCGGGGGGTGACCGCCGGGCCGGCCGGGCGGTCGGTGCGCCGGAGCGGGGCCTCGTCGATGGCCGGGTCGGGCCAGATGTGCCGCAGCAGCTCGCGGCGGCGCAGCGTCTCGCGTTCCACCCCGGCCACGGGGACCGGGTGCACCGGGCCCAGCCAGTGCGCCTCGCCGTAGCGGAAGCGGGCGGGGGCGCTGCTCGGGCCCAGGACGAAGTACGCCGCGTCGTAGAGCGCCCCCAGATGGCACAGCTCCAGGGCGCCCTTGCTGATCCGGCCGCTGTCGACCAGGAACCGTCCCACCCGCCGTCGTGTCGCCGCCTCGGCGACCGCCTCCCGCCAGCCGTCCTCGTCGAGGGCGCCGTGCGCGATGAGCAGGACGTCGAGGCCCGGGGTCGCGGGGCTCTCGGCGTACACCACCTGGCCGTCGACCAGATGAAGCAGACCGCCCTCGCGCATCAGCACTCCGGTGGCCCGTTCGACGGCGAGCCTGCCGAGCATGGGGGACAGGCCGCCGCTCGGGATCTGCGTGCGCTGCCGCACGGGCAGCGGGGGCGGAGGAGTCGCGACCACCGTCATCCCAGCACCAGCCGCCCGGCCATCTCGCCGAGCCGGATGCGGGCGAGGGCGAGGTTCCCTTCCGAGCGGGCCAGCCACAGATGCAGGAAGACGCTGCTGTCGAACGTCGTCGGGACGAACCGCAGCAGGTGGTAGCTGTCCCGGTTGGCGATGATCAGGTCCTCGACCGGGCATGCGTCGTCGGACCAGTCGGCGTCCTCCTCCGGGGCGAACGCGCGGTGTTCGGCGGCCAGCCGGGCCAGCTCCGCGGCCTCCGCCGCGGTCGTCTCGTGGTCACCGCCGGGCGACTCCCCGACTGTGCCCAGCGCGAGCCCGCTGGTCCAGTCGACCACCGCGGCGCCCCTGGCGCCGGGCAGTCGCATGGCTTCCAACAGGCACTCGTCGATTCCGGGCACCGTGGCTCCCCTCCCGCCTCGGGTACGGCTGAGTGACCCTGACGTTACGCAACGTGTGCGCGGGGAGTGAGGCTTCCGGCATTTTCCGGTGGAACATGCGCGGGATCGCTAAGGTAGGTCAACTGACCTTGTTCACGGGCTCGTTGGGGTGGACCGGGCGCCCCGGTGCTGACCAGCGCAGATGCGGGCGGCGCGCATCCGTGGGGGCGCCGCCCCGCGCGCTTCTCACAGCTCCGTCAATGCGCCTACGCGCCCCCCGCCCGATTCGGCGACGATCTCCTCGACGGTCTGCGGATCCCGTACGACCGCGAACCGCGTCCCTCCGCCCTCGCCCGGCGCATAGCCGTACACCCCCGGCCGGGCCAGGGAGTTGTACGCGTAGTGGTGCGCGAAGTAGTACGCCCCGGTGTCCAGGGCCGCCACATGGTCGCCCGGCTCCAGCAGCGGCAGCGGGTGCGCCACGGCCAGCAGGTCGCCCGCGAAGCACGCCGGGCCCGCCACGTCCTGCGCCACGACGGGCCCTTCCTTCGGGTGTCCCTTGGCGTCGTACGCAGCGATCCGCAGCGGCCAGGCCCCCGGCGCGTACACCGTGCGGGTCGCGACCTGCACGCCCGCATGGGTGATCGCCACCGCCCGGCCGCCCGCGTGTTTGGCGTACTCCACCCGCGCCACCACGGTCCCGTGCTTGGCCAGCAGCGACCGGCCGAACTCCGTGACCAGTCCGTACCGCCCGTCGAACAGTCCCGGCACCGCCTCCGCCAGCAGCCGTGCGTACTGCGCGTACGTCGGGGTCGTCGTGTCCGACGCGAAGTTGACCGGCAGCCCGCCGCCGATGTCGATCGTGTCGATCTGGCGGCGGCCGATCCGGCGGTTGATCTCCTCGGCGAGCGCGTAGCACTCCGAGATGCCCCGTGCCATCAGCGAGAGCGGGATCCCCTGCGAGCCGGAGTGCGCGTGCAGCCGGGTCAGCCAGGGCCGCTCGGCATAGGCGCGGACCAGCCAATCGCGCGCCCCCTCGTCCCGTAGCGCCACGCCGAACTTGGAGGTCGCGGTCGCCGTGGACAGGGCGTCGATCGCCCCCGCGCCGAGCTGCGGGTTCACCCGCATCCCGAGCGGGGAGGACGTCGTCGTCTCCCGGACGAGGGCGTCGATCCGCTCCAGCTCCTGGGGGTTGTCCGCGTTCACGGCGATGCCCAGCGCCAGTGCCTCGCGCAGCTCCCGAGCCGTCTTGGCGGGCGAGTCCAGCACCGTCCGTTGCAGCTCCACTCCGGCCGCGCGGGCCAGCGCCAGTTCCCCGGGGCTCGCCACCTCCGCGCCGATGCCCGCCTCCCGCAGCAGCCGCAGCACCGGGACCAGCGGGGCCGCCTTCACCGCGAAGGCGTGCAGCACCGCCGTGCCCGGCGCGACCACCGCGTTGAAGGCCGCCCGCAGCGCCGCCGCCGCGTCCCGGATGCCAACGACGTCCAGCAGGCCCACGAGGGGCGTGTCCGGCCCCAGAAGTCCCTGCTCCACGGCGCCGCGCACGGCCTCGTCCCGGCGCGCCACCCGCTCGGCGTCGTCGGGGCGTCCGTCCCCGTGGTGGCGGTTGTTGTGTTTCGTCCCGCTGTGCCTCATATTCACCGCGTCCCCCGTCCCGCCGTGCCTCATGTCCACCGCGCCCCCGTTCCCCCGTGTGGCAGTCCGCGGGCCCCTGTTCTCGGGCGTGTTCCGGCTCGGAACCCCGGCCGCCGCGGCTCTGTCTCCAGCCAAACATCCCGGCTGCTTCGGTGCTGGCGCAAGAACGTATTGACTAGCTCTATTCAGGAAGCGAGGATGTGAATAACCGCTGCAACAGTCCCCGCGCGCCCCCTCCGGGCCGCGTGCGGCCGTCCACCAGGAGGCAGACCATGTCAGGACCCCGCCCCGTCCGATCGCCGCGCGGCACGGAACCGAGCGCCCTGGGATGGCAGCAGGAGGCCGCCCTGCGGATGCTGCAGAACAACCTCGACCCCGAGGTCGCCGAGCACCCCGACAAGCTGGTCGTCTACGGCGGCACCGGCAAGGCCGCGCGCGACTGGCGCTCCTTCGACGCGATGGTCCGCACGCTGAGGACCCTCAAGCAGGACGAGACGATGCTCGTCCAGTCCGGCCGTCCCGTCGGCGTCATGCAGACCCACGAGTGGGCGCCCCGCGTCCTCATCGCCAACTCCAACCTCGTCGGCGACTGGGCCAACTGGGAGGAGTTCCGCCGTCTGGAGGCCCTCGGCCTGACCATGTACGGGCAGATGACCGCCGGTTCATGGATCTACATCGGCACCCAGGGCATCCTCCAGGGCACCTACGAGACCTTCGCCGCCGTCGCCGCCAAGAAGTTCAACGGCACCCTCGCCGGGACGATCACCCTGACCGCCGGCCTCGGCGGCATGGGCGGCGCCCAGCCGCTCGCCGTCACGATGAACGACGGCGTCGCGATCTGCATCGACTGCGACCCGCGCGCCATCGAGCGCCGCATCGAGCACCGCTATCTGGACGTGAAGGCCGACTCCCTGGAGCACGCCCTCCAGCTGGCCGTCGAGGCACGCGACCAGCGCAAGCCGCTGTCCATCGGCGTCCTCGGCAACGCCGCCGAACTCGTCCCGCAGCTGCTCGCCATGAGCGCCCCCATCGACATCGTCACCGACCAGACCTCGGCCCACGACCCGCTGGCGTATCTGCCGCTCGGTGTCGCCTTCGAGGACATGACCTCCTACGCCGCCAAGGACCCGGCCGGCTTCACCACCCGGGCCCGCGAGTCGATGGCCCGGCACGTCGAGGCGATGGTCGGCTTCATGGACGCCGGCGCGGAGGTCTTCGACTACGGCAACTCGATCCGCGGCGAGGCCCAACTGGCCGGATACGACCGTGCCTTCGCCTTCCCCGGCTTCGTGCCCGCCTACATCCGGCCGCTGTTCTGCGAGGGCAAGGGCCCCTTCCGCTGGGCGGCGCTGTCCGGCGACCCGGCCGACATCGCGAAGACCGACCGGGCGATCCTCGATCTGTTCCCCGAGAACGAGTCCCTCGCCCGCTGGATCAAGCTGGCCGGTGAGCGGGTCCACTTCCAGGGTCTGCCCGCCCGCATCTGCTGGCTCGGCTACGGCGAGCGGGACAAGGCCGGTGAGCGGTTCAACGACATGGTGGCGAGCGGGGAGCTGGCCGCGCCGATCGTCATCGGCCGCGACCACCTCGACTGCGGATCCGTCGCCTCGCCCTACCGCGAGACCGAGGCGATGCTCGACGGCTCCGACGCGATCGCGGACTGGCCGCTGCTCAACGCCATGGTCAACGTGGCCTCCGGCGCGTCCTGGGTGTCCATCCACCACGGCGGCGGGGTCGGCATGGGCCGGTCCATCCACGCCGGTCAGGTGACGGTGGCCGACGGCACGCAGCTGGCCGGGGAGAAGATCCGCCGCGTGCTCACCAACGACCCCGGCATGGGCGTCATCCGCCACGTCGACGCGGGCTACGACATCGCGGAGTCGGTGGCCGGGGAGCGGGGCGTGCGGGTTCCGATGCGTGAAGGTGACGGCGCGTGACGCACGAGGCAGCCGGACGGGACGGGGCCGTGGCGCCCCGGCCCGTCTCCGGCAGTTCCTTCCACGCAATGTGGCGGGAGCTTCGACCCATCGGCCGCCACCCTGCCTCCGGCGGCTACCGGCGCTTCGCCTGGACCGGTGCCGACGCCGAGTGCCGGGCCTGGTTCGAGGAGCAGGCCCGGGCCCGGGGACTGGTGCACGAGGTGGACCGGAACGGCAACCAGTGGGCCTGGTTCGGTGACCCCGCCGCCGGGGACGCCGTGGTCACCGGGTCGCATCTGGACTCCGTGCCCGACGGCGGCGCCTTCGACGGCCCCCTGGGCGTGGTGTCCTCCTTCGCCGCCCTCGACGAACTGCGGGCCCGGGGAACCGAGTTCGCCAAGCCCTTCGCCGTCGTCAACTTCGGGGACGAGGAGGGCGCCCGGTTCGGGCTCGCCTGCGTCGGGTCGCGGCTGACCGCCGGGCAGCTCACCGTCGAGCAGGCGCACCGGCTCACGGACGGCGACGGGATCACCCTGCCGCGCGCCATGGAGGCCGCCGGGTACGACCCCGACGCCATCGGGCCCGACCCCGAGCGGCTCGGCCGGATCGGCGCGTTCGTCGAGCTGCATGTCGAGCAGGGCAGGGCGCTGGACCTGAGCGGTGACCGCGTGGGCGTCGCCAGCGCGATCTGGCCGCACGGACGGTGGCGGTTCGACTTCCGGGGCGAGGCCAACCATGCCGGCACCACCCGGCTCATGGACCGCCGCGACCCCATGCTGTCGTACGCCGAGACCGTCCTCGCCGCCCGCCGGGAGGCCGAACTCGCCGGTGCCGTCGCCACCTTCGGCAAGATCGCCGTGGAGCCGAACGGCGTCAACGCCATCCCCTCCCTCGTGCGCGGCTGGCTCGACTCCCGGGCCGCCGGCCAGGAGAGCCTGGACACCGTCGTCGCCGGCATCGAGAAGGCGGCCCGGGAGCACGCGGACGCCCACGGCATCGAACTCGACGTCGTGCGCGAGTCCTTCACGCCCGTCGTGGAGTTCGACCACGCGCTGCGCGACGAACTGGCCCGCATCCTCGGCCGGGACCGGGACCCGGGACTGACCGTCCCCGTCCTGGGTACCGGTGCCGGACACGACGCCGGAATCCTCTCCGGCAGCATCCCGACCGCCATGCTGTTCGTGCGTAATCCCACGGGCGTCTCCCACTCGCCGGCCGAGCACGCCGCCGAGGACGACTGCCTGGCCGGGGTGACCGCACTCGCCGACGTACTGGAAGGGCTGGTCCGCAGGTGACGCAGACGTACTGGCTGGAGCACGCCTGGCTCGACCCCGCCGCCGAGCCGGGCGTCGCCCTGGAGGTCGCCGACGGCCGCATCGCCTCGGTCCGCACCGGCGTCGACACCCCGCCGCCCGGCGCCGAGATCCTGCGCGGACTCACCCTGCCCGGGCTCGCCGACGCCCACTCGCACGCCTTCCACCGCGCCCTGCGCTCCACGGTCCAGGTCGGCTCCGGCACCTTCTGGACCTGGCGGGAGGCCATGTACGCGTGCGCCGACCGGCTCACCCCCGAGACGTACCACGCGCTCGCCCGCGCCGTGTACGCGGAGATGGCGCTGGCCGGAATCACCGCCGTCGGCGAGTTCCACTACGTCCACCACACCCCGGACGGCACCCCGTACGCCGACCCCAACGCCATGGGCGAGGCCCTCATCGACGCCGCCGCCGAGGCCGGCATCCGCATCACCCTCCTCGACACCGTCTATCTGTCCTCCGGCTTCGGCCGGCCGCCCAACGCCCATCAGCGCCGCTTCTCCGACGGCAGCGCCGAGGCCTGGGCCGAACGCTGTTCAGTTCTCAAGGAACGGGAGCACGCGCGGATCGGCGCGGCCATCCACTCCGTACGGGCCGTGCCCGCCGACCAGTTGGCGACCGTGGCGCGGTGGGCCGAGGAGCGGCGGGCCCCGCTGCATGTCCATCTGTCCGAGCAGACGGCGGAGAACGACGCCTGCCGGCAGGTCCACGGCCGCACCCCGACCCGCCTCCTCGCCGACCACGGCGTCCTCGGGCCGCGCACCACCGGCGTCCACAACACCCATCTCACGGACGAGGACATCCGGCTGATCGGCTCCACCTCCACCGGCACCTGTATGTGCCCGACCACCGAACGGGACCTCGCGGACGGCATCGGCCCGGCCGTGGCCCTGCAGGCGGCCGGCTCCCCGCTCTCGCTGGGCTCCGACAGCCACGCCGTCATCGACCTGTTCGAGGAGGCGCGCGCCATGGAGCTCAACGAGCGGCTGCGCACCCGCACCCGCGGTCACTGGACGGCGGCGGCGCTGCTGCGGGCCGCCTCCGCCGACGGGCATGCCGCGCTCGGCTGGGAGGACGCGGGCGTCCTGGAGGCCGGCGCGCCCGCCGATTTCACGACGGTCGCGCTCGACTCGGTCAGGACCGCGGGACCGCTGCCGCGGCTGGGCGCCGAGACGGCCGTATTCGCCGCGACGGCCGCGGATGTGCGCCATACGGTCGTGGGCGGACGCCATGTCGTCCGCGACGGGGCGCACACCCGCGTACCGGATGTGCCGCGGGCGCTGGCGGACGCCGTCGAAGCCCTGCGCGCCTGACGCCCACCACCGGCCCGGCCACCCACGAGGAACCCATGAGCAGCAGCACGGTCATCACCAACATCGCCAGCCTGGTCACCAACGACCCCTCCTTCGGTGACACCTCCCCTCTCGGACTGATCCGGGACGCGGCCGTCGTCGTCGACGGCGACCGCGTCGCGTGGATCGGTGAGTCAAGCAAAGCACCGGCCACTGACAACCGGGTCGACGCCGACGGCCGGGCGGTGATCCCGGGCTTCGTGGACTCCCACTCGCACCTCGTCTTCGCGGGCGACCGCACCGAGGAGTTCAACGCCCGTATGTCGGGCCGCGGCTACTCGGCGGGCGGCATCCGTACGACCGTCGCGGCGACCCGCGCCGCGACGGACGCGGAGCTGGAGGCGGGCCTCGTCCGCTACCTCGCCGAGGCGCTTCGCCAGGGCACCACCACCTTCGAGACGAAGTCCGGCTACGGCCTCACCGTCCAGGACGAGGCGCGCGCCCTGCGCATCGCGTCCGCGCACACGGACGAGGTCACCTACCTCGGCGCGCACATCGTCTCCCCGGACTACGCCGACGACCCCGCCGCCTACGTGGCCCTGGTCACCGGTGAGATGCTCGACGCCTGTGCCCCGTACGCCCGGTGGATCGACGTGTTCTGCGAGAAGGGCGCCTTCGACGGCGACCAGGCCCGCGCGATCCTCACCGCGGGCAAGGCGAAGGGCCTGCACCCGCGCATCCACGCCAACCAGCTGTCGTACGGCCCCGGTGTGCAGCTCGCCGTCGAACTCGACGCGGCCAGCGCCGACCACTGCACCCATCTCACGGACGCCGACGTGGACGCGCTGGCAGGCAGCGCCACGGTCGCCACGCTGCTGCCGGGCGCCGAGTTCTCCACCCGGGCGCAGTGGCCCGACGCCCGCCGGCTGCTCGACGCGGGCGTCACGGTGGCCCTGTCCACGGACTGCAACCCGGGTTCGTCCTTCACGTCCTCGGTGCCGTTCTGCGTCGCACTGGCCGTCCGGGACATGGGGATGACCCCCGACGAGGCCCTCTGGTCGGCGACGGCGGGCGGAGCACGGGCCCTGCGCCGTACGGACATCGGCCGGCTCACCCCGGGCGCGTACGCGGACCTGGCGCTCCTCGACGCCCCGAGCCATGTCCATCTCGCCTACCGGCCGGGCGTACCGCTCGTCACCGGTGTGTGGCGGCGCGGCGTCCGGGTGGTCTGACCCTCAGGTCGCGCCCGCCCGCCACCGCTGGTCCGCGTCCGCGGTCAGCGGGGACAGCGACAGGCCGCCGTAGTCGTCGGCGGTGAGCGCGGTGTCGTAGTCGATGGCCGGGCTGATCACGCCGTTGTCGTCCACGCTGAACTTCAGGTTTTCGCCGTGGCGGCCGTAGACCGAGTCGCACTCCCAGATGCCGACACCGTTGTCCACCGAGCCGCGGCTGTCCAGGCAGTAGTCGGGATCGGCGGACGACTGCAGGACGTCGCGCTCGGAGTCGACGCGCCAGCGTTGGCTGGGGGAGGACGTGCAGGGCACGGTCACCACGTCCGTGCCGTTGTCGAAGTCCCCGGCGACCTCCAGACACAGGCCCGAGGCGACGTTCACCACCTGCGCGAAGGTGCCGTTCGGGGCGTGTGCGGGGACGGGGTGCGGGGTCGGCGCGGGGGACGGCTTCGGGGGCGCCGTCCTCGACGGTGGTGGACTCGGGGTCGCGGAAGGGGACGGGGAGGTCCGGGAGGGCTTCGGCTTCGGCGGGGACGCCGAGACCGTCGCCGTCACCGTGACCGGCGGCGGGCTCGCGGGTGCCGCGGTCGCGGCGGTCTGGACGGAGTGCCGCTGCGGCGAGTTGCCGGACGCGACCAGGAACAGGAGCAGCGGGACGAGGGCCACGCCGAGGCCCGCCGAGGCCAGGGCCAGCCGGCGGGAGTGCGACCAGGTGGCCGTGGCGGCGCGGGTCCCGGCCGGGGGCTCGGTCTCGCGGCGGGTGACGTAGGCCGCACCGCCCCAGGGCAGCAGCCCCTCCGCGAGTGCCGTGCGCGGCTGGTCACGCAGCGCCGACAGTTCCTCGAACGCGGCCGTGCAGTGCGGACAGATCGCCATGTGGGCGTGCAGGTCGGTGCTGTGACGCGGGTTGTCCGGCCGTACGGACTCCTCGATCAGCCGGCGGAAGTCCGCGCAGTGCGGGTCGGGGGAGGCGGCCAGCCGGGATCTGAGGGACGCCTGAGCGAGGGCCGCCGTCGCCTGCGGGATGCCGTGGGCGACGTCCTCGCGGGTCAGGCCGAGGAGGATTGCCGTGCGGTCCTCGGGTTCCCGCTCCACGATCCCGTACCAGAGGAGCCCTTGGGAGCGGGACGGCAGGTACTGGTACGCGGCCAGCATCGGCGGGACGGGGCCGTCGCCCCCCGCTGGTCCGAGGGCCACCAGGAAGGCGGGGTCGAGGCCGCCCGCCCGCTCGTCGCGGGCCCAGGAGGCGGCCAGCCGCGCGGTGAGCAGCAGGAGCCGGTGTCTGAGCGGGACACCGGGGTCGCTGCCGCGTGCCGTCTCCCGGGCGGCGAGGGTGAACGCCTGCGCGGCGAGCTGCCGTGCCGCCGACTCGCTCGTCGTGCACAGACGGGCGTACCGGAGCACGGACGGCCGGTGCCGCGCGCGCACCTCCTGCAACGCCGGATAGACGTCGGGCGTCTTGGCCTGCAGCAGTTCGGTGAGCTGCCCGTCGGACGCGTCCGCGTGCATCCCGCCTGTGGCCTCGACGTCGTTGTCGGTCCCGTCGGCCCGGGCCATCCACCCGCCTCCTCGCGCACTGGCGGCCACCCGCCGTGTTGCTGACGAACCAGCCAGTTTGGTGGGTGACCATAGTGGTGGAAGAGCACTCCTGTGGAAAGGGGTGTCCCGGGGTAACTCAAGGTGTGCTGGCGGGGCCGCCCTGCGGCAACCCCCCTCCGTGCGGGCGGGGTTGCCGCAGAGCGGCCTCGTTCACTCCTCGACCGTGAGTCCCTTGCGCAGCCGTACCAGCGTCCGGGACAGCAGGCGCGAGACATGCATCTGCGAGATGCCCAGCTCCTCGCCGATCTCCGACTGCGTCATGTTGGCCACGAAGCGCAGCGACAGGATCTGCCGGTCCCGGGGCGGCAGATCGGCGATCAGCGGCTTCAAAGACTCGACGTACTCGATGCCTTCGAGTCCGTGGTCCTCGTACCCGATACGGTCCGCGAGCGCGCCCTCGGACTCGTCCTCCTCCGGCTGTGCGTCCAGGGAGCTCGCCGTGTAGGCGTTGGAGGCCGCCATGCCCTCGACGACCTCGTCCCTCGACAGGCCGAGGCGCTCCGCCAGTTCCGTCACGGTGGGCGCGCGGTCGAGCTGCTGGGCGAGTTCGTCGCCGGCCTTCGCCAGATCGAGGCGGAGTTCCTGCAGCCGTCGCGGGACGCGCACGGACCACGAGGTGTCACGGAAGAAGCGCTTGATCTCACCGATGATCGTCGGCATCGCGAAGGTGGGGAACTCCACCCCCCGGCTGAGCTCGAAGCGGTCGATGGCCTTGATCAGACCGATCGTGCCGACCTGGATGATGTCCTCCATCGGCTCGCTGCGGGAGCGGAAGCGGGAGGCGGCGAACTTGACCAGGGCCAGGTTGAGCTCGACGAGGGTGTTGCGGACGTACGAGTACTCGTGCGTGCCCTCCTCGAGCGACTCCAGGCGTTCGAAGAGCGTCTTGGACAGGGCCCGTGCATCCACGGCCCCCACCTCGTCGTACGGGGGGATCTCCGGGAGATCGTCGACCGGACCGCGCGGCGTGGGGACGTGGTCGTGGTGTGCCGGGCCGGTTGTGGGGTACGCGTCCGGTCGTACCGGAGAGGGTGCCGACGTCGCCCTCTGGGTCTGCGATGCGTCGAGCCGGGGTGACATGAATGTCCTCCATCGTTCTCGGCGTATGGCCGCCGATGCCTGTACGTGCACTGCGGTGTGCGGCGCCTCCAAAGCCGGCCGTGTCGTACGGGTGTCTCTACTAGCCCTACCCGCTTTCGTCGGCCGCCCGCAAGTGCATTTCATTGAGAAATGTCCGTTTTAGTGGGGTTGTTCGGGTGTCGGGAAGCGTGAGGAAGGCGTAGTGTTCGAGGGCGTCCATCAACAGCGACGACGTCGGGAGAGACACGGCATGGACCGCGGGACGGTCGGCAGCGCACAGTCGGGCCGGCTTCTGGTCGAGGTGCGACAAGAGGGCACGAGTGCCGTCGTGACTCCGGCGGGTGAGCTGGATCACCACACCGCCGATTTGTTGCGCGAACCGCTCGAGAACTGCCTCGGGAAGGGCTTCGCGCGCCTGGTCGTGGACTGCTCACGACTGGAGTTCTGCGACTCCACCGGACTGAACGTGCTGCTCGCCGCCCGGCTGAAGGCCGAGGCCGCGGGCGGTGGGATCCATCTGGCCGGGATGCAGCCGGTGGTGGCCCGTGTGTTCGAGATCACCGGGGCGGACGCCGTCTTCACTGTCCATGACACGTTGGACGCGGCCCTGTCCGAGTGACGCGGTGTGCGCGCGCCCCGGGACGCCCCTGTGTGACCGTTGCGTTACGGGTGTCACAGGTTCCGGCCGAATCCGTGGGTGTTCCAGCGGTCCGCTCGGGCAGGAGACATGCTGAGCATGTCAGCGGCCCGATGGAGGGTCGCAGAAGGAGAGCCCCGCGCGCAGCTTGAGTGACAACCGGCGACAACGCCGTACATCCCTGTACTGAGACTTCAATCGTGAACTGGTGAATCGGTGAGGTGAAGCGCTGATGAGCACCACCCGGCCCTGCTCGCCGGGCGACCGCGGACCCGAGCCCAGCGGCGCTTCCGGAACGTCCGCGCAGGAGCCGCCCGCCGAGGGCGCCTCGCCCGGCGGGCCCGGCGAGGGGGCGCCGGACCGCGCCCGGCAGGCCCGCAGGCTGAGCTTCGAGGGTCAGAGCGGCGTCGTCCCGCTCGCCCGCGACTTCACCCGCCAGGCGCTGTACGCATGGGGCTGGCTGCCCGCCGCCACCGCCGACCAGCGGGCCGCCGCCGAGGATGTGCTGCTCGTCGTCTCCGAACTCGTCACCAACGCGTGTCTGCACGCCGAGGGCCCGCAGGAGCTGCGGATCGGCTGCGACAACAAGGTGCTGCGCGTGGAGGTCGCCGACCGCGGTCCGGGACAGCCCGCCCCGCGCACCCCGCACCGCGCCGGGCGCCCGGGCGGCCATGGGATGTTCATCGTGCAGCGGCTCTGTCTGGACTGGGGGGTCGTGCGCACGCCCGGTCTGGCGGGCAAGACCGTATGGGCGGAGCTCGGCGCTCCCGCCTGACCCAGGCTCAGGAGCGCACCGCCGGTGGGGACTCCTTCTCCTTGCGGTACGAGCGCCTCACGCGAACAGCACAGGCACCTCACTCGATACGCGCCGGATCGCCACGGATCCGGCGCGCACTGTGTCTTCCCTCCACGACCTGCCGGGCGTACCTTGACGGCCCATCTGATGTGCCGTCAGGAATGAGGGGACCGTGTCGTACCACAAGCGAACCGCCGCCCTCGCGTCCGCCGCGGCCCTGGCCGGCTCGGCGGTCCTGCTGGCCGCGCCGACGGCCCGGGCCGATGTCGTCGACGTCGACTACCGCTGCCAGACGCCGATCGGCGTCAAGACCGCCGTGTCGCCCATCGACATCAAGGGCGTCAGGAGCGGCGTCGGCTACAAGATCACCATGTCCTGGCAGAAGGGCGTCTCCTCCAGCCCGGTCGAACTGGGCAAGGGCGCGATGAACCCGAGCGCCACCATCGTGCTGGGCGGCGCCGGCAGCGGCACCATGACGGTGACCGGTCCCGCCAACCAGACGGCGATTCCCGCGAACACCCCCATCAAGGTCAACGACCTCAGTGGCACCTACACACCGAAGAAGGCCGGCAAGGTCACCTTCACCGCGGGCGTGCTGTCCATCAAGGCGCTCGGCACGACCACCACCTGCTCGCCCACCAACAGCCCGGGCCCGTCCCTGCGCCTGGACGCCACCGCCGCGGGCGGCGGGTCCTCCGGCTCCGCCCCGAGCGGCACCGACCCGAGCGGGCAGCTCCCGCGGACCGGCCCCGACGACTCCGTCCTCGCCCTCGGCACCCTCGGCGGCACGGTCCTGCTGGCCGGCGCGGCCGGGGTGCTGTGGCTGACCCGTCGTCAGCCGGCAGGCCGCTGACCGCACCGGCCCGGAACGCGGTCGTACGACGTCGGGGGCGCCGCCGCCCGCCGGAGCCGGGAGCCTACGGAACTGTCGTGCAGCAAGGTCGAGTTGACGGGAGCAGTGAGGTGAAGCGGAGTATCTCGGCGCTGGCGGCGGTGCTCGCGCTCGCCCCGGTGGCGCTGGCGGCGCCCGCCCGGGCCGCCGCCGGACCGACCGTCGGCCTGTCCGCCTCCCAGGGCGGAACGGGCGGTTCGATCACCGTGACCGGCGGCGGCTGGCGGCCCGAGGCCCTGCTCACGATCCTGATCTGCGGACAGTCCGTGCCCTCCCGCGGGGTGGCCGGCTCCACCGGCTCCTGCGCCGACGGCGACGGGCGGGCCGTCACCACCGACGCACGGGGAACGTTCCGCCAAAAGCTGCCGGTTGCCGAACCGCCCGTCCCCTGCCCCTGCGTGGTGCACGTCGCCACGGTCACCGGGGCCGAGGCGGACGCCGACGCGGCCTTCCGGGTCGCCGGGCACGCGGTGGAGCCACTGCCCGCCGAGTCCGCCTCCGGACGCCTGTCGGTGCTGACGGACACCAGGCTCGACGGCACCGACGGCCTGCTGACCCGGTTCGGAGCGCCGGCGTCCCGCACGCTTCAATTCACCGTCGGCAACGTCGGCCCCTCGCCGGTGAAGGATCCGGTCTTCCGGGTCGGCACCTCCCACGGGGTGTTCGCACCGCAGTGGGACGAGCAGCAGTGGCACGGCACCCTCGCGCCCGGCGGCCGGGCGCGCATCGCACTGCCGGTGGAGCTGCCGGCGGGCGCCCACGGTGACTACACGGTCTCCCTGGAGTACGGCGGAAGAGTCCTCGCCGAGCAGCCGTGGGGCGTGGGCCGCCCCTGGGGCGTCACCGTCTTCTGGATCCTGGCCTGCGTGGTCGTGCCGACCGCCGTGTTCCGGCTCGGCATGGCCGTCGTGAACCGGATCCGGCCGCGGGGACCGCAGGGGCGACGCGCACGCGGCCGTGGCCCACGACGGCCGTCGCTCGTCCGGCGCCCGCCGGGGTCGCGCCTCTCCCGGCCCGCCCCCGCGCCCCGCTCCGCCGCGGCACTGCCCTGGTTCACCCCGGACACGGACCGGACGAGCGCGACGGAGACGGACGCCCCGTAACGCGGGAAAGGGCCGCCGCACCCGAGACGGGTACGGCGGCCCTCCAAAAGCCCGGGACCGGCGTCAGTGAACGTCGCCCATGAGCTCCTTGACCTTCTTGCGGTACATCCACACCGCGACACCGGCGACCGCGGCGACCGCGGCCTCCAGGGTGACGATGCCCGTCGTGTTCAGGTCGACGCCCGCGATGGAGAGCAGACCGGTCGTGGCGTCACCGGCGGTGACGGCCAGGAACCAGACACCCATCATCTGGGAGGCGTACTTCGCCGGCGCCATCTTCGTGGTGACGGAGAGGCCGACCGGGGAGAGCGTCAGCTCACCGACGGTCTGCACGAAGTAGATCGCGACGAGCCACAGCGCCGCGGCCTTGTGGCCGCCGTCGGCGATCCCCAGCGGGGCGAGGAACAGGAAGAAGGAGGCACCGATCAGGACCAGACCGGAGGCGAACTTCACCGTCGTGCTCGGCTCCTTGCCGCGGCGGTTCAGCGCCAGCCACATCCAGGCGAAGACCGGGGCCAGCGCCATGATCATGACCGGGTTGACCGACTGGTACCAGGAGACGGGGAAGTTCCAGCCGAAGATCGTGTTCTTGGCGTGGGAGTCGGCGAAGATCGACAGGGTCGAGCCACCCTGGTCGTAGATCATCCAGAACACGGCCGCGGCGACGAAGAACCAGATGTAGGCGGTCATCTTGGACTGCTCGACGCCGTCCAGGTCCTTGTCCCGCTTGATCCGCGCGATGACCAGGACCGGAATGATCAGACCGGCGACGGTGATCGGGACCAGCAGCCAGTTCAGGGTGTAGACACCGGAGAAGCCGACGATCGCGTAGAAGACGACCGCGACGGCCGCCCACAGCGCCGACTTGCGCAGCGTCGAGGCCTTCTCCGCGGCGGACAGCGGCGTCGGGACCACCTTCGAGCGCTCGCTCAGGTGACGGCCGCCGAGCAGGTACTGGCCGAGGCCGAGCGCCATGCCGACCGCGGCGAGCGCGAAGCCCAGGTGCCAGTTGACGTTCTCGCCGACGGTGCCGATGACCAGCGGCGCGGCGAAGGCGCCCAGGTTGATGCCGACGTAGAAGATCGTGAAGCCGCCGTCGCGGCGCGCGTCGTCCGGGCCGTCGTAGAGGTGGCCGACCATCGTCGAGATGTTGGCCTTCAGCAGACCCGAGCCGATGGCCACGAGGCCGAGACCGGCGTAGAAGGTCCCGGCGGACGGCAGGGCCAGCGTGAGGTGGCCCAGCATGATGATGAGGCCCGACACGGCGACCGTCTTGCGCGGGCCGAGGACACGGTCGGCGAACCAGCCGCCCGGCAGGGCGAGCAGGTACACGAGCGACACGTACACCGAGTAGATCGCGGTCGCGGTCGCCGCGTTCAGGTGCAGGCCGCCAGGAGCGACCAGGTACAGCGGGAGAAGGGCCCTCATGCCGTAGTAGGAGAACCTCTCCCACATCTCGGTCATGAAGAGGGTGGCCAGTCCGCGGGGGTGGCCGAAGAAGGTCTTCTCGGACCCGGGTGTGCCCGGGCGGACCGAGTCCTTCGTCAGGCTGGACGCCATGGTCGTTCCTTGCTGGTCGGGGCGCGCTGCCATGGGGGTCCCTCAGCTCGGGCGGAGCCGAGAGCTCAAGGGGCATGCGCACCCGGTATGGGCGGCCGGCACCGGCGGGACCGTTCGTCCACCCCACGCCCACGGGGTGTCCGCCCCGGATCACGGAGCGGCGGACGGCGGTCACCGGGATCCACGCCCCTGAGCGCGTTCGTGCGCCCCGGGGCCCGGCCCTAGGTCATTCCTTCCAAGACTGGTGAGAACCAGCCCGCACGACAAAAGAGACCTTCAGCGTCGAGTGCCCGCCAAAGGTCCCTGGTGGTGCTAGAGGCGTTTCGGTCACCCTACGACATGACAGTGCCGGATATGGAAGGACTTGAGACCGGGATCACAGGCGATGTCGGAACCCTGGATGTTCATTCGAAGGTCTCTGCCAGGATGACACCCCGAAGGCGCAGGCGCGAATGCGCTCCGTGACGGAGGAGGGGGCCGCCGGATGATGGCAGCCGAAGGTAAGAACGGCCGTGCGCCGGTCTCACCCGCGATCACACCTTTGCTCAGGTCGTGGGCGGACTACCATCACCCCATGACCCGTGTACTGCTCGCCGAGGACGACGCGTCCATCTCGGAGCCGCTGGCCCGTGCCCTCCGTCGGGAGGGATACGAGGTCGAAGTGCGCGAGGACGGACCCACCGCGCTCGACGCCGGAATGCAGGGCGGCGTCGACCTGGTCGTGCTGGACCTCGGGCTGCCCGGTATGGACGGCCTGGAGGTGGCCCGCCGGCTGCGTGCGGAGGGCCACACCGTTCCCATCCTCATCCTGACCGCACGGGCCGACGAGGTGGACACCGTCGTCGGTCTCGACGCGGGCGCCGACGACTATGTCACCAAGCCCTTCCGGCTCGCCGAACTGCTGGCTCGCGTACGGGCCCTGCTGCGGCGCGGCGCCACCGAGCCCGCGCAGCCGCCCGCCACGCACGGGGTGCGCATCGACGTCGAGTCCCACCGCGCGTGGATGGGCGACGAGGAGCTGCAGCTCACGGCGAAGGAGTTCGACCTGCTGCGGGTCCTGGTCCGGGACGCGGGCCGGGTCGTCACACGCGACCAGCTGATGCGGGAGGTCTGGGACACGACGTGGTGGTCGTCCACCAAGACCCTCGACATGCACATCTCCTGGCTGCGCAAGAAGCTGGGCGACGACGCGGCCAACCCGCGGTACATCGCCACGGTGCGGGGAGTGGGCTTCCGCTTCGAGAAGAACTAGAAGGGTGTCCGACTCGGGGCACGGCCGGACGGACGGGACGCGGCGCGTGTGGCTACGCGCGTCACCCCGCCACGGCCGCACCCACGACGGCCTGGCCGTACGACGGCACGGCTCGGCCGTCGAAGGCCGCCGCCCCTGGCCGGGCGCGGGCGTACCCGGGGCACACTGGTCGTCGTAAAGCCATCGCCCGGAGGGCCCCGTGCGTCGTCGTCTCATCCAGTCCACCCTCGCCGTCGTCCTCGTCGTGATCGCCGTCTTCGGTGTCTCCCTCGTGATCGTCGAGACCCGGACGATCAGCAACAGCGCTCAGGAACGCGTCGACTCCGAGGCACTGCGGCTCGCGAGCATCGTGGACAGCCGGCTCCTCGGCAACGAGAAGGTCAACCGCGAGGTCTTCAAGGCCCAGGTCACCGGGGACCGATACGCGCTCATCGACATCCCCGGCCAGGCCCCCATCCAGGTCGGCGCCAAACCGGCCGGCGACGTCATCCACTCCACGGCCAAGGGCGAGCAGGGCGAGAGCGTACGGGTCGAGGAGCCCCGCTCCGCCGTCACCCGTGAGGTCGGCCGTACGCTGCTGATCATCGCGCTGGTGGCGCTGCTCGCGATCATCGCCGCGGTCCTCCTCGCCGTGCGCCAGGCCAACCGCCTGGCCTCCCCGCTCACCGACCTCGCGGAGACCGCGGAGCGCCTCGGCTCCGGCGATCCGCGCCCGCGCCACAAGCGGTACAGCGTCCCCGAGCTGGACCGGGTCGCCGATGTCCTGGACGCCTCCGCCGAGCGGATCGGGCGCATGCTGACGGCCGAGCGACGGCTCGCCGCCGACGCCTCCCACCAGCTGCGCACGCCGCTCACCGCCCTGTCGATGCGTCTGGAGGAGATCACCCTCACGGATGACCCCGACACCGTGAAAGAGGAGGCGACCATCGCGCTGACGCAGGTGGAGCGGCTCACGGACGTGGTGGAACGGCTGCTCACGAACGCCCGCGACCCGCGTACCGGCTCCGCCGTCTCCTTCGACCTCGACGAGGTCATCCAGCAGCAGCTCGCCGAGTGGCGCCCCGCCTACCGCAGCGCGGGACGGGCGATCGTCAGCTCGGGCAAGCGTCATCTGCGGGCCGTGGGCACACCGGGCGCGGTCGCTCAGGTGCTGGCCGCCCTGATCGAGAACTCGCTCATGCACGGCGGTGGCACGGTGGCGCTGCGCACCCGCGTCACCGGCAACCAGGCAGTCGTGGAGGTCACCGACGAGGGGCCGGGCGTCCCGCCGGAGCTGGGCTCCCGCATCTTCGAGCGCACGATCAGCGGCCGCAACTCCACGGGCATCGGCCTCGCGGTCGCCCGGGACCTCGCGGAGGCCGACGGCGGCCGCCTGGAGATGCTCCAGGCCAAGCCCCCGGTCTTCGGCCTGTTCCTGTCCCGCACCCCGCTCAGGCTGCCCCCGCCGGACGACGAACCGGAGCCGATGGTCAGGTGAGCCGGGAGGCCCGAGGGAACGCAGCGCCCGTAGAAGCGCCGCGGGGGGAGAGCGGACCCGGGGTCAGCGGTTGATGCGCTGGTCCTGGTGCCGGCCCTGTTCCGCCTGCTCGAGTATCGACTCCGCGCCCGCCACGGCCTCCCCGGCCGGCATCGTCCGGAAGACCCACGAGCGGTACGACCAGAAGCGGAAGAGGGTGCCGAGGCCGATGCCGAGGAACTTGAAGATGTTGCTCTGCAGCGGGCTGTCCCAGCCGAACCCGTACGTCGCCGCGTACAGCACGCCGTTCTCGATCAGCAGGCCCGCGGCGCTGAACAGCAGGAAGAGCCCCACCTCGCGAGTGCGGCCGTTCTTGTCCCGGTCCCGGTAGGTGAAGTAGCGGAACCCGATGTAGTTGAAGACGATCGCGACGACCGTGGCGATGACACTCGCCCGGACCACCTGCAGACCGGTGACGTTGCGCACCAGGTTGAAGACCAGCAGGTTGACCAGCAGTCCTGCCCCGCCGACCGCCCCGAACTTGGCGATCTCGCGCATCAGCTGCTCGACCTGCCGGCGCACCGCGCCTCGGGGTTTGTCCTGCAGGCCCGTGGAACCACTGCCCATGGTGTTGCCAGCCCCCGTCGGGTCGGTCGAATCGGTCGTTGACAGCGGCCGGACGCATCGATCGGATGCGCCGATCGGATGCATCGGTCCGTCGCATCGGCCGGTCGGCACGGCGCGGCGAGCCGTACTGTCAACCCCGCCATGCTAACCAGCGGCCGTCGACGACGCCCGTGGACGAGTACATGAGGACGGAAAGAAAGCCCGGCGAGGGACGGAATCCGGCCTCGGTGGCGCGGCCGATACCCTAGGGGCGTGACGTTCCCGGTAGTCGGCATGGTCGGCGGGGGCCAGCTCGCTCGTATGACACACGAGGCAGGCATCCCGCTCGGCATCAGGTTCAAGCTCCTCAGTGACACCCCCCAGGACTCCGCGGCACAAGTCGTCCATGACGTGGTCATCGGCGACTACCGCGACCTGGACACGCTGCGTGCCTTCGCGCGGGGCTGCGACGTGATCACGTTCGATCACGAGCATGTGCCCACCGAGCATCTGCGGGCCCTGGAGGCGGACGGCATCCCCGTGCGCCCCGGCCCGGACGCGCTCGTGCACGCGCAGGACAAGGGCGTGATGCGGGCGAAGCTCGACGCGATCGGGGTGCCGTGCCCCCGGCACCGGATCGTGAGCGACCCGGCGGACGTGGCGGCGTTCGCCGCGGAGGGCGACGGTTTCCCGGTCGTCCTGAAGACCGTCCGCGGCGGCTACGACGGCAAGGGCGTGTGGGTCGTACGGTCGGCCGAGGAGGCCGCCGATCCGTTCCGCGCCGGTGTGCCCGTCCTCGCCGAGGAGAAGGTCGACTTCGTCCGGGAGCTGGCCGCCAACGTCGTACGCTCGCCGCACGGCCAGGCCGTGGCCTACCCGGTCGTGGAGTCGCAGCAGGTCAACGGGGTCTGTGACACCGTGATCGCCCCCGCTCCCGGCCTCGACGAGGAACTGGCGCTCAAGGCCGAGGAACTGGCCCTGAGGATCGCCAAGGAACTCGGTGTCGTCGGGCACCTCGCCGTCGAGCTGTTCCAGACCCGCGACGGCCGCATCCTCGTCAACGAGCTGGCGATGCGCCCGCACAACTCCGGCCACTGGAGCCAGGACGGCGCGATCACCTCGCAGTTCGCCAACCATGTACGGGCGGTCCTCGACCTCCCGCTCGGCGACCCCCGCCCGCGCGCCAGGTGGACCGTCATGGTCAACGTGCTCGGCGGCGACTACCCCGACATGTACTCCGCCTACCTGCACTGCATGGCCCGCGACCCTCAGCTGAAGATCCACATGTACGGCAAGGACGTGAAGCCGGGTCGTAAGGTGGGCCATGTCAACACCTACGGCGACGACCTCGACGACGTGCTGGAGCGCGCCCGTCACGCTGCCGGCTATCTGAGAGGGACGATCACAGAATGAGCCCGGTCGTAGGCATTGTCATGGGGTCGGACTCCGACTGGCCCGTCATGGAGGCCGCCGCCAAGGCCCTAGACGAGTTCGAGATCGGCTACGAGGTCGACGTCGTCTCAGCGCACCGCATGCCGCGCGAGATGATCGCCTATGGCGAGCACGCCGCGGACCGCGGTCTGAAGGTGATCATCGCCGGCGCCGGCGGTGCCGCCCACCTGCCGGGCATGCTGGCCTCCGTCACCCCGCTGCCGGTCATCGGTGTCCCCGTCCCGCTGAAGTACCTCGACGGCATGGACTCGCTGCTGTCGATCGTGCAGATGCCGGCCGGCGTGCCCGTCGCCACGGTCTCGGTGGGCGGCGCCCGCAACGCCGGTTTGCTCGCGGCCCGTATCCTCGCCGCGCACGACGAGGAACTCCTCGGCAAGGTACGGGACTTCCAGCACGACCTGAACGACCAGGCCACCGAGAAGGGCAAGCGGCTGCGCGCCAAGGTCGACGGCGCGGCCGCCGGGTTCGGCTTCGGCTCGGGGAAGTGACCTCGGTGAGCAGCTCTCTCGATGCGGCGCGGGAACTCCTGCGCGCGTTCCCGGTCGTCGACGGACACAACGACCTGCCCTGGGCCCTGCGCGAACAGGTTCGCTACGACCTCGACGCCCGTGACATCGCCACGCACCAGAACGCCCATCTGCACACCGACATCCCGCGGCTGCGCGAGGGCGGCGTCGGTGCGCAGTACTGGTCGGTGTACGTCCGCGCCGATCTGCCCGACGCGGTCCCGGCGACCCTCGAACAGATCGACTGCGTACGTCAGTTGATAGCCCGTCATCCGGCGGACCTGCGTGCGGCGCTGACGGCCGCCGACATGGAGGCGGCGCGTGCGGAGGGCCGTATCGCCTCCCTGATGGGCGCGGAGGGCGGCCACTCCATCGCCAACTCCCTCGGCACCCTGCGCGGGCTGTACGAGCTGGGCGTGCGCTATATGACGCTCACCCACAACGACAACGTGGCATGGGCGGACTCGGCGACCGACGCGCCGGTGGCCGGCGGTCTCACCCGGTTCGGCCGCGAGGTCGTCCGCGAGATGAACCGCCTCGGCATGCTCGTCGACCTCTCGCACGTCGCCGCGACGACCATGCGGGACGCGCTGGACGCGACGGACGCCCCGGTGATCTTCTCGCACTCCTCCGCCCGGGCGGTGTGCGACCACCCGCGCAACATCCCCGACGACGTCCTCGAACGCCTCCCCGCCAACGGCGGTGTGGCGATGGTGACGTTCGTGCCGAAGTTCGTCCTCCAGGCGGCCGTCGACTGGACGGCGGCGGCGGACGACAACATGCGGGCGCACGGCTTCCACCACCTCGACACCACCGCCGAGGCGATGAAGGTGCACCACGCCTTCGAGGAGCGCAACCCGCGCCCGATCGCCACGGTCGCGACGGTCGCCGACCACCTGGACCATATGCGCGAGGTGGCAGGCATCGACCATCTCGGCATCGGCGGCGACTACGACGGCACCGCGTTCACCCCCGACGGCCTGAGTGATGTCTCCGGCTACCCGAACCTGGTCGCGGAGCTGCTGGACCGCGGCTGGTCGACCTCCGACCTGGCCAAGCTGACCTGGCAGAACTCCGTACGGGTGCTGGGCGCGGCCGAGGACGTGGCCCGCGACCTGACGGGGCGCCGGGGCCCGTCGAACGCGACGCTGGAGGAACTGGACGGCTGAGGCGAGGGGCGCGCCGCGGCGGTCGGCGCCCCCTGCGTGTCCGTCAGGTGAAGTCCGCGTAGGCCAGGTGCTGCGCGCAGCTGCGGCAGCGGAACAGATACGCGGTGGGCTGGCCGTCGGCGTCCAGCGACGCGAAGAACGTCTCGCCCAGCGTCTCGCGCAGGCTCTGTGCGGCCTCCGGGTGGTTCGCCAGCTCCTTGGCGCCCGCGCGGCCCAGATACGCCGCCGCGTCCCCGCAGTGCGTCAGCCAGCGCTCCTGCTGCCAGCCGGCGAAGCCCGGCGTGCGCCGTTCCACGGTACGCACCACCGACTTCGGCGCCTCGCCCGTCACCTCCGTGAACTGCGCCCCGAACCGCTCCGCCGCGCTGCCGTCGGCGATGCACCAGGGGCACAGCTCGGCGCGGATGTCCGCCACCGCGTAGACGGGCCCCATGTACACATAGCCGCGCCGCAGCCCGCAGCACAGGCACTCCGTGTCCCCTGCGACCACCGAACCGGTGGCCAGGGGGTCCGGATGGTACGGAAAGGACGGCAGCTTCGGCATCGCCGGATCACTCATGTCCCTACCCTGCCGTACGAGGAAAAGGGGCACCCCGCAGGGTGCCCCGGAACCCCCGCGCATTGCCGCGACGGGCCGCGCGCTACGGCAGGTTGCGCGCTATCACGATCCGCTGGACCTGGTTCGTGCCCTCATAAATCTGGGTGATCTTGGCGTCGCGCATCATGCGCTCGACCGGGTAGTCACGGGTGTAGCCGTAACCGCCGAGGAGTTGGACGGCGTCCGTGGTGACCTCCATCGCCACGTCCGAGGCGAAGCACTTGGCGGCGGCGCCCTGGAAGGTGAGGTCGCTGTCGCCCCGCTCGGACTTGGCCGCCGCCGCGTAGGTGAGCTGGCGGGCCGCCTCGATCTTCATCGCCATGTCGGCGAGCATGAACTGGACGCCCTGGAAGTCGGCGATCGGCTTGCCGAACTGCTTGCGCTCCTTGACATAGCCCTTGGCGTAGTCGAAGGCGCCCTGGGCGACACCGAGGGCCTGGGCGGCGATGGTGATGCGGGTGTGGTCGAGCGTCTTCATCGCGGTCGCGAAGCCCGTGCCCTCCTCGCCGATCATGCGGTCCGCCGGGATGCGGACGTTGTCGAAGTAGACCTCGCGGGTGGGGGAGCCCTTGATGCCGAGCTTCTTCTCCGGGGCGCCGAAGGAGACACCCTCGTCCGACTTCTCGACGACGAACGCGGAGATGCCCTTGGAGCGCTTCTCGGGGTCGGTCACCGCCATGACCGTGTAGTACTCGGAGACGCCCGCGTTGGTGATCCAGCGCTTCACGCCGTTGAGCACCCAGTGGTCGCCGTCGCGCACGGCCCGCGTCTTCATACCGGCCGCGTCGGAGCCGGCCTCCGGCTCGGACAGGCAGTACGAGAACATCGCGTCGCCCTTGGCCAGCGGGCCGAGGTACTTCTTCTTCAGCTCCTCGGAGCCGGAGAGGATCACGGGCAGCGAACCGAGCTTGTTCACGGCCGGGATGAGGGAGGAGGACACGCACGCGCGGGCCACCTCCTCGATCACGATGACCGTGGCGAGCGCGTCCGCGCCCGCGCCGCCGTACTCCTCGGGGACGTGCACCGCGTGCAGGTCGCCCGCGACAAGGGCGTCCAGCGCCTCCTGCGGGAAGCGGGCCTCCTCGTCCACCGCGGCGGCGTACGGCGCGATCTTCGCCTCGGCCAGCGAGCGGATGGCGTCGCGGAGCATGTCGTGCTCCTCGGACGGGCGGTACAGGTCGAAGTCAGCCGATCCGGCCAAGGTCTCTCACGCTCCAAAGAGGCTGTGCTGACGCTAATTACCGTTAAGTAACCCAAATTTTAGGGGTACGCCCGCGTGAGGGATACGTGAGCTTGGCGACAGCGGGAAACCTGCCCGCCGAGGTGCCCGGCTATGCTCAGGCACCGATTCACCGCCGCTTTTCCTGGAGCACCGCATGAGCCTGAAGATCACCGTGATCGGCACCGGCTATCTCGGCGCCACACACGCCGCGGCCATGGCCGAGCTGGGGTTCGAGGTGCTGGGTCTCGATGTCGTTCCCGAGAAGATCGAGATGCTTCAGCGGGGCGAGGTCCCCATGTACGAGCCGGGCCTGGAGGAACTGCTCCGCAAGCATGTCGCGGGCATCGAGGGTGCCACCGGGCGGTTGCGGTTCACCATGGACTGGGCCGAGGTGGCCGCGTTCGGCGACATCCACTTCATCTGTGTGAACACCCCGCAGAAGCACGGCGAGTACGCCTGCGACATGTCGTACGTCGACGCCGCGGTCGCCTCCCTCGCGCCGCATCTGACGGGCCCCGCCCTCGTCGTCGGCAAGTCCACCGTGCCGGTCGGCTCCGCGGACCGCCTGGCCGCCTGTCTCGCCGAGCACGCGCCCGCGGGCCGGGACGCCGAGCTGGCCTGGAACCCGGAGTTCCTGCGGGAGGGCTTCGCCGTCCAGGACACGCTGCACCCCGACCGGATCGTGGTCGGCGTGCGCAGCGAGCGGGCGGAGAAGCTGCTGCGCGAGGTGTACGCGACCCCGGTCACCGAGGGCACGCCCTTCGTGGTGACCGACTTCCCGACCGCGGAGCTGGTGAAGACCTCCGCGAACTCTTTCCTCGCCACCAAGATCTCCTTCATCAACGCGATGGCGGAGGTGTGCGAGGCCGCGGGCGGCGATGTGGCCAAGCTCGCGGAGGCCATCGGGCACGACGACCGGATCGGCAAGAAGTTCCTGCGGGCCGGTATCGGCTTCGGCGGCGGCTGTCTGCCGAAGGACATCCGGGCGTTCATGGCGCGCGCGGGCGAACTGGGCGCCGACCAGGCGCTGACCTTCCTGCGCGAGATCGACTCCATCAACATGCGCCGCCGCGGCCAGATGGTCGAGATGGCGCGCGAGGCGCTGGGCGGCAGCTCCTTCCTCGGCAAGCGGGTCGCGGTGCTCGGCGCCACCTTCAAGCCCGACTCCGACGACGTCCGTGACTCGCCGGCGCTGAACGTCGCCGGGCAGATACACCTCCAGGGCGGCCAGGTCACGGTCTACGACCCCAAGGGCATGGAGAACGCCCGGCGGATCTTCCCGACGCTCGGGTACGCGGACTCCGCCCTGGCGGCGGTCCGGGGCGCCGATGTCGTGCTGCATCTGACGGAGTGGCGCGAGTTCCGCGAGTTGGATCCGGCCGAGCTGGGCGCGGTGGCGACCTCCCGGGTGATCCTCGACGGCCGTAACGCGCTCGACCCCGAGCTGTGGCGCCGCGCCGGGTGGATGTACCGCGCGATGGGCCGCCCGACCGCTTGAAGAGGGGCAGGAAGAAGCGAGAGGAAGGGTGACGCCGGTCCGGCCGAGGCTCAGTCGGCCGGACCGGCGTCCTGTGCATTCTGCACCACAGCCCGGGCGTGTGAGCGGCGAGTGCCCAACCCTGTGAACCGCGCGGCTATTTCGCCCGGTATCGCCGCATTTTCGCGCGCGCCCCGCACACCGACATCGAGCACCAGCGGCCCTTGCCGGCCGGGCTGCGGTCGTAGTACGCCCAGTGGCAGTCGGGCAGTTCACAGGCCTTGAGGCGCGGCCAGGTGCCCGCGGTGAGCGCCTCCGCGACGGCGGCCGCCACCCGGGACGGCAGATCACCCGGGTCGGCGGGGGCGAGGGACGCCGAGCCGTCCCGCTCGTCGACGGCCACCAGCAGCGGTGCCCGCGCCAGCAGCGCGCCCAGGGGCGTCACCTCGCGGTGCGGGGGATGTCCCGCGTGGGCCAGGCAGACCGCGCGCAGCGACTCCCGCAGTTCGCGTACGTCCGCCAGGTCCGCCTTCGTGACGCCGAACTCGGCGCGCCCTTCCGGTGTGTCCAGGCGGTCCTCGCCCGACTCCAGGTCCAGGGTGTTGACCAGGCCCTCCACCAGGGCGAGGCCGCCGGGAGCGGGGGCCCTGTCCGTCATCTCCGTGACCTCTGTGCCCTCATGTCCGTGACGCCACCTCTCGGTATTTCGCTTGCGACGTTACCTCCTGTCGGTCAGTATGGGGCAACCGGCACCGTTACCGGTTGACCGGCTCTACAGGTAACACTGACGATCAGGACTCCGAGGAGGAAGTCATGGCGCTCGCCAAGCTCGACGTCGTCGTGCTGGACTGCCCCGACCCGCGCGCCCTCGCCGGTTTCTACGCCGAGGTGCTGGGCGGCACGGTGGAGGACAACGGCGACTGGGTGGACCTGAAGGTGCCCGGTGGTCAGTCGCTGGCGTTCCAGGAGGCGCCCGGCCACGTCCCGCCGAAGTGGCCGTCGCCCGACGACTCGCAGCAGTTCCATCTGGACCTGGCGGTCGACGACCTGGACGCCGCGGAGCGGGGCGTGCTCGCGCTGGGCGCCCGGCCGCTGGACGCGGAGGACCGCTCGCGCACCTTCCGGGTGTACGCGGACCCCGCCGGGCACCCGTTCTGCCTCTGCGCCTGCTGACCCGCGGCACAGCGGCCGGCGGACCCGCCGGAACGCGAAGGGCCCCGCCGAACCGCTCGGCGGGGCCCTTGCGCGGTGGACGGACGGCTCAGTTGCCCGTGACCGTCACCTTCTCGTCGTTCTTCAGCTCGTCCACCAGCGTCTTGACCTTGGACTTGTCCCACAGCAGATTGCCGCCGGTGGAGCCGGAGACCGGCATGTTCATCGACGTGCCGTCGCCGCCGCTGACCCCCTTCATCGCCCAGAACATGGACCCCAGGTCCCACAGGCTCATGTCCTTGTCGACCGTCAGGGAGTCCAGGCCCGCGCTCATCGTCGGGTAGAAGGCGAAGGGGTTGAGGATCGTGGACGGGGTGGCGACCTGGTGCGCCAGCGCGGAGAGGAACTTCTGCTGGTTCTTGGTGCGCTGCAGGTCGCTGGCGGCGAAGGCGTGCCGGGTACGGACGAAGGCGAGGGCCTGTTCGCCGTTCAGCGTCTGCTTGCCCGCCTTGAAGTCGGCGCCCGAGTACTTGTCCTTGAAGCCCTTGTCGATGCTGATCTCGACACCGCCGACCGCGTCCACGATGTTCGCGAAGCCGGCGAAGCCGATCTCCACGTAGTGGTCGATGTGCAGCCCGGTGTTGTACTCGACGGTGCGGACCAGCAGTTCGGGGCCGTCCTCCGCGTAGGCCGCGTTCAGCTTCACATGGCGGCCCGTGCCCTGGTAGACCTTGCCGGACGTCGAGCCCTTGTAGGTGGGTATCTCCACATCCGAGTCACGGGGCAGCGATATCAGTGTGTCGCCGCTGTCGCCGACGTGCAGGATCATCATCGAGTCCGTCCGCTTGCCCTCGGCGGACCCGGTGTGCAGCTTCTTCTTCTCGTCGTCCGACATGCCCGCGCGGCTGTCGGAGCCGACGATCAGGTAGTTCGTGCCCTTGCCCGCGGCCGGCCGGTCGATGACCTTGGAGAGGTCGACGTCCCGGTGGAGCTTGGAGTCGGCCCAGAAGTACGTGGCCACCGACGTCACCACCAGCAAGGTGACCAGGGTGATCGCGGTCCACTTGATCCGGCGGCGCCAGTTCGGCGCCGGGCGCGCGGGCCCCGGGCCGTAGCCGCCGGGTCCCTGGGGGCCGCCGGCCGGGGTGCCGTAGACCTGGCCGGTGTTGTAGTCACTGTCGTACCCGCCGTAGCCCTGGTCGTACGTCGGCTGCTGGGGAACCCCGCCGTACGGCGGTGCGGCCTGAGGACCGCCCGCGCCACCCGGCTGGCGCCGGACCTGGCGCATCACGCGGGCGCTCTCGGGCTGCGTGCTGCCGCTGCCGCGTCCGTAGCGGTTGCCGCGGTTGTCGTCGGACCATGCCTCGGGCCAATCGTTCATGCGCCCCAGTGTGCAGGGTCCCGGTATGGGCCCGACAAGGGGCCGAGGGGAACGGGGTCAGGGCTGTTGCGAAGCTGACACAAAGTCTTCGCGGCTGTCGCCCGGCATAAGGTGGACCGCATGACAGACCTGGCCCCCGCCCCGGAATCAGAAATTCCGGGCGAAAAAGCGGGTGACATACCCGGGAAGCCCACTTCCGCGTCCCGTACCACCCTCAGCCACATCATGACCCACAACGACACCAACCTGCTGGGCACGGTGCACGGCGGCGTGATCATGAAACTCGTCGACGACGCGGCGGGCGCCGTGGCCGGCCGGCACTCCGGCGGCCCGGCCGTCACCGCCTCGATGGACGAGATGGTCTTCCTGGAGCCGGTCAGGGTCGGCGACCTGGTCCATGTGAAGGCCCAGGTCAACTGGACCGGCCGCACATCCATGGAGGTCGGGGTGCGGGTGCTGGCCGAGCGCTGGAACGAGTCCACGCCGGCCACCCACGTCGGCTCCGCGTATCTGGTCTTCGCCGGGGTCGACACCGACGGCAAGCCGCGGCCGGTGCCGCCGGTGGTCGCGGAGACGGACCGGGACCGCCGCCGCTACCAGGAGGCCCAGATCCGCCGCACCCACCGGCTCGCGCGCCGCCGCGCGATCAAGGAACTGCGGGAGCAGAGGACGGCACAGGGCTACGAGGAGTGACGGCCGGGGGCCCAGGGTGACCGCTGCGCGGTGAGGCCCCGTGACCACCGCGCCTCGGGTCCGACCGGTCCGTCCCCTACGGAGCGGGTCCGGCCGGTCCGTCCCCTACGGAGCGGGTCCGGCCGGTCCGGCTCCTACGGACACACCACCTCGTCCCCGGTCACCACCGTCGGGCCCGCCCCGGGCGCGGGCGGGGGCGGGGGCGTCCGCACCGGCCGTACCTCCTTGAAGTCGGCCCCCGCGATCACCTTCAGCGTCGGCCCCTGCCCCGGTGTGGGGCGCAGCTCGCTGCCCGGCAGGGCCGCCGCGAGGGACTTCGCCGAGCGGTCCCAGCGCGGGTCGTAGACGACGACCGTGCGCGGTGCCGCCTGGCCCGCCGCGCTCACCGGCCGGTGCGTGGTGCGGAACCCGGTGGCCGCGAGGCCGTCGTCCACCCGCTTGCCGAGCCCCTCCGTGGCCGTCCCGTTCTCCACCTGGACCTGGATCTGCCGGGGGTCCACCTCCACCTCGACCGCGGCGGGGCCCTTCTTGTGCGGCGGCCGGGTCGGGGCGAGCGGCCTGTCGTCGCGCAGGGATGTGAACAGCGCCCGCGCCTTCGCGTCGTCCCACTTCACCGTCGAGCCGAGGCCCTTGACCTCGTAGGTCATCTGCCCGATCGGCACGGTCGTGAACTCCGACGAGCGCGGCGAGAAGTTCCGCATCGCCCGGCCCAGGTCGAGCAGTTGGTCCGTGCCGAAGCCCGGGTCCGCCCGTACCGAGCCGAGCGCCGCCCGGGCCACCTCCCGGAACCTCAGCGGGTTCAGCAGCAGGCCGGAGGAGGTCGCCTGGTCGATCAGCGCCGCCAGGAACTTCTGCTGCCGCTGCATCCGGCCCAGGTCGGAGGCGCCGTCGACATGCCGTGAGCGCACGTACTGCAGGGCCTGACCGCCGCCCAGAACATGGGTGCCGGGGGACAGGTTCAGCCCGGTGTAGGGATCCTTCAGCGGCTGCGGGGTGCACACCCGGACCCCGCCGAGCACGTCCACGGTCTTCATGAAGCTGATGAAGTCGACCTCCAGATAGTGGTCGATCTTCAGACGGGTCATGTTCTCGACCGTGCGCACGGTCAGGTTCGGGCCGCCCTCCGCGTACGCCGCGTTCAGCCGGATCGGGTGGGTTTCGTGCCGCCGCCCGGTCGTGTGCGCGGTGTGCGTGGGCACCTCCGCGTAGGAGTCGCGCGGCAGGCTGACCACGGTCGCCCGGTTCCGGTCCGCCGAGAGATGCACGATCATGATCGTGTCGGTGCAGTGGCAGGGCGCGCCGCCGAGCCGGAACCTGTGCCGCTCCTTCTCCGTGATCTTGTCGCGGCCGTCGGTGCCCACCAGCAGGACGTTCATCCCGTGGCCCGCCTCGGGACGGTCCTTCATGTCCTTGAAGGGGTCGACCCGGCCGATGCCCTCGTCGAGGCTGGTGATCACCGTGTGCCCGATGCCGGCCGAGGCGAGCACCACCACGGAGATCGCGGTGACCGCCCGCATGGTCCAGCCGGTCTTCCTCCGCCGGACGGGCGGCCGCCGGGCGGGCGAGCGGCGGACCGGCCGAGGGCGCGCGGGCGAGCGGGTCGGGGTGGGCACGGGGGAGACCTCCGCGGAGCTGGATGGGGCATCCCTGGGCACCGTAGGCCGACACGATCCGGGGCCCTGGGCGGCGCCCGGGCGGCGCGCACCGGTGTCCCCCGTTCGCGGTAACGTGAGCCTCCTATGAACGCCAATCCCGACGTGCGACTCCCCGCCGTTTCCGTGATCATGCCGGTGCTCAACGAGGAACGGCATCTGCGCGGAGCCGTCCAAGCGATCCTCGCCCAGGAGTACGCCGGCGAGATGGAGGTCGTGATCGCCCTCGGTCCCTCCACGGACCGCACGGACGAGATCGCGGCCGAGTTGGTCCGCGAGGACCCGCGTGTGCACACCGTGCCGAACCCGACCGGCCGGACGCCGGCCGCGCTCAACGCCGCGATCAAGGCCTCCCGCCACCCGATCGTGGTGCGCGTGGACGGCCACGGCATGCTCTCGCCGAACTACATCGCCACCGCCGTCCGCCTCCTTGAGGAGACCGGGGCGCAGAACGTCGGCGGCATCATGCACGCCGAGGGCGAGAACGACTGGGAGCACGCCGTCGCCGCGGCCATGACCTCGAAGATCGGGGTCGGCAACGCCGCCTTCCACACCGGCGGCCAGGCCGGTCCGGCGGAGACGGTCTACCTCGGTGTCTTCCGGCGCGAGGCCCTGGAGCAGCAGGGCGGCTACAACGAGGAGTTCATCCGCGCCCAGGACTGGGAGCTCAACTTCCGCATCCGCGAGGCGGGCGGCCTCATCTGGTTCTCGCCGGAGCTGAAGGTGTCCTACCGGCCCCGGCCGAGCGTGCGGGCGCTGGCCAGGCAGTACAAGGACTACGGCCGTTGGCGGCACGTCGTCGCCCGCTACCACGAGGGCTCCATCAACCTGCGCTATCTCGCCCCGCCGACCGCGGTGTGCGCGATCGTGGCCGGTGTCGTGGCGGGCGCCGCGCTGACCCCCTGGGCCTTTGTGATCCCCGGCGGCTATCTCGCGGCGATCGTCCTGGGCTCCGTCCCCGCGGGCAAGGGCCTGCCGCTTCCCGCGCGGCTGCGGATTCCCGTCGCCCTCGCGACCATGCACATGTCGTGGGGCTGGGGCTTTCTGACCAGCCCGAAGTCGCTGGCCAAGAGGGTCATCGCGTCCCGGCGGCCGGCGGTCCTCGCCTCCCGCTGAGCACATCGGCAACCGCGTCGGGCCCCTCTCCGCAGCGGAGAGGGGCCCGACGCGTCACGGTCACCGGACAGGGGCGACGGTCACCAGGTGTAGTGGGGATCCACCGTCATGCACTGCTTCGTCGCCCCGTTGAGGATGTTCGCCGACGTCGGGGTCTTGTCGTCCTCCTTCGGCGCCTTGTACACGGTGCCCGACCGCCAGTCGGCGCCCACGACCAGGGTGACCCCGGAGACGTCCGTGGACTTCACCACCGAGCTCGCCGGGATGCCCAGGACCTTGGCGACCCGCTCGGCGTCGCCCTTCAGATCCGCGCTCGGGTAGCGGATCACCGTCTTGTCCTCGGAGAGCACCGTCGAGCCGTCCGCGCCGGCTTCGGCGAAGCCCTTGCCGGCGAGCAACTGGGCCACCGTGCTCGCCCGTCCGCGGGCCGGGGCGAGCGTGGAGGTGCCGGTGCCGTTCTGCACCTGGACCGCGATCTTGTCGTCGCTGTCCGTCGGGGCCGTCGTCGCCGCGGGCGCGGGCTTCTTCTTCGTGCCCTTGCCGTCCAGCGCGATGTCCTCGCGCACCAGGCGGAACAGCTGGTCCGCGTCCCCCGGCTTGGGCACCACGCGCTCACCTGCGTACTCGTACGGCATCGTGGTCATGGTGATGCGGTCGGTGGGGACCTTCTTCAACTCGGCGCTCAGGTCGTAGAGTTTCGCGACCGTGCCGAGGCCCTTGTCGACGGTGAGCGCCTGGGTGGCCGTCTCGGCTAGTTTGCGCAGCTTGTCGGGGTTGCTCAGTGTGGCGTTGTCGCGCAGCTCGCGGACCATCGCGCTCATGTACTGGTGCTGGGCCTTGGTGCGGGCGATATCGCTGCCGTCCTCGAACCCGTAGCGGGTGCGCAGCCACTGCAGGGCCTGCGTGCCCTTGACGTAGGTGGTGCCCGCCTTCAGCTTCAGGCCCGAGCCGTGGCCGGAGGAGGTGTGCGAGTAGATGTTCTTGTCGACGCAGACGGGGACGCCGCCGATCGCGTCGGCCATCGAGACCACACCCGAGAAGTCGACCATGATGAAGTGGTCGATATGGATGCTGGTGAGCTTCTCCCAGGTGGCGACGGTGCAGCCGGGGCCGCCGCGGCCCAGTGAGTCGTTCGTGATCCACTGCTGCGACGCCGGGTAGACATGCCCTTTGGAGTCGGTGCACTTGGGGATGGACAGCAGGGTGTCGCGCGGCATGCTGACCACCGACATGTTGGTGCGGTCGGCGGAGACGTGCAGCAGGATCTGTACGTCCGCGCGAGGCGCCGACCCGAAGGTGTCCTTGGCGCCGCCGAGCTGCTGGTTCTCCTTGGTGTCACGGGCGTCCGACCCGAGAAGAAGGATGTTCAGCGGGGTCTGGCCCGCCGCGTTCGGCTTCGGCGCGACCGCCCGGTCCTTGGCGTCGCCGATGTTGAGGTCGTCCTTCTTCAGGTTGTTGTTCAGGTGCTGGTAGTAGAGGTATCCCGCCCCGGCGGTGCCGAGTATGACGACCGCCAGGATCGTCGCCGACCAGCGCAGGGCGCGGCGTCTGCGGCGCGGGCGTTGCTCGTCGGTGCCGCCGTGCCCGCCCGAGCCGTCGGCCGGGCCCCCGCCGCGCGGTTCGGTCGGCGGAGTGTCCTCGCCGTCCTGGGCACCGTCGCCTTTCGCGTCGTACAGACTCTCGTCCCAGCCCAGTTCGTCGGCGTCCCGGACACGTGGTCGCGCCCCCTTCCCCCGCACCTTGCTCTGCACCAAGTCCCTGCCTCCCCACCCTGCGCCCGGCAAGCGGGCCCGTCCCGGAGTCCGGAGCCGGATGATCGCGCCGCTCCCGGGACCTTCGTCGTGGGCGGGACGCCCGTCGCGCCCCGCAGATGTATCCCGCGCCCAGTTGGACGCTTGACCCGCCCCACGGGATGTACTCCGTGGGGCAGGTCTTGCGCGGTGTAAGACGCGCGGCGGGCCGCTCAGGTCACTTGGCGCACTGGACCTTGTCCGCGGTGGACTTGGAGTCGACGGCAGGCGCCTTGGTCGGGGCCGTCAGCGGCACCCCGGCACCCTTGAAGTCCTTGCCGAGGGTCAGCACCATCGCGGGCAGCCCCTGGGCGTTCTTCTCGCTCTTGCCCGGCTTCAGCGCCGACGCGGGCAGGCCCATGAGGTCCGCCAGCTTGCGCGCCTGGTCGGCCTGGTCGGGGGCGTACTCGAGGGTCGTCTTGTCGAGCTTGACGCCCGCGTTGCCGAGCTGGCTGGACTTGGTCACGCCCTCGGTGTTCTGCAGCCAGTTGAGCGTTTCCTGTGCGCTGCCGCCCGCGGCGCCGCCGTTGTAGATGTCGACGCGGATGTCGGAGGCGGCCGAGCGGGAGCCCTTCAGCCGGGCGTCCTCGGTGGCCTTCTGCTTCTTCTGGACGTCGGTGAAGGAGACGTCCGCCCTGACCGCCTCGAAGACCTGAGGTGCCTTGCTGGGGTTGAGGATGACCGTCTTCTTGACCACGCCGTCCGCGGGGTTGTCGAGGACCGGCACCGTCGTGAACGTCAGGTTCTTGGGGTTGAGCTTGCCCAGCTCCAGACCCAGGTCCTTCAGCTTGCCGATGCTGTCGATCTTCGAGTCGACCGTCAGCGCCTTGGTGGCCGCCTCCGCCACGTCCAGCATCTTCGTGGGATCGCTGAGCGTGGAGTTCGACTTCAGCTTGCGCATCAGCGCGCTGAGGAACTGCTGCTGCAACTGGATCCGGCTCAGGTCACCGCCGAAGCCCACGGCGTGCCGGGTCCGTACGAAGGCCAGTGCCGTCTCGCCCTCGATGTGGCGGATGCCCTTCTGCAGATTGAGGTGGGAGTCCGGGTCGTGTATGTCCTTGCCCAGACACACGTCGACGCCGCCGACGGCCGACGTCAGCGTCTTGACCGCGTTGAAGTCGGCGACCATGAAGTCGTCCGGGGTGATGCCGGTGAGCTCGGTGACCGTGCGCATGGTGCAGCTCGGTGTGCGGTCGTCCTGGCCGAGGCTCGTGTTGAAGCGCACGCCCTTCGTGCCGGGGATGACCTTCGTGGTGCCGTCGGCCTGCTTCGTCGGGCAGTCCGGGACGTCGACGATCAGGTCACGGGGGATGCTCAGGGCGGTCGCGTTCGAGCGGTCCTTGGAGACGTGCAGAAGGATGTTGGTGTCGGCGTGCCCGACGCTGCCGGCGTCGCCGTATCCCGTGTTTCCCTTACCGGTGCGCTTGTCGGTGCCGATCAACAGGATGTTGATCGCCTTGTCCTTCTGGAAGCCGCCGGTGCTCGCGCCGTCGTCCGACACGGAGGTGATGTTGTCGTTGAGGTGCTTGATGTAGAGGTAACCCGCCGCGGAGACCGCGACCAGCACGAAGGCCATGCTGCCGCCGGTCCACAGCAGCACCTTCTTCGCCTTGCCCTTCTTGGGCTTCGTACGCCCACGGCGCCGGCCCGGGGGCGGCTCCTCGGGGGTCCCTCGGCGCCGCCGGGGTCCCGGCACGGTGTCCGGGGGCGCCGTGCTCGGAGCCGGCCCCCGGGATCCGGGCGCGGTACGGGTGCCTCCCTGGGTACCCGGCGGGGGAGTGCCCCGGCGGGGTCTCGGTACGGCCGACTGCGGTGCGGAAGGGGCCAGTCGCAGTTCGTATTCGCCGGTGCTCGGGTTGAGTACCCATTGGTCTGCGGGGTCGATGTTGTCCGCCCGCCCACGGCCTTGCGCGTCCACGGTTGTCAGAATCCTCCGTCGGGGCCACGCGGCGCCTTCCCCTCGAGGCGCTCGGGTCTCTTCAGTCGGTGCGCGACCCAGGACGGACCTCGTGGGTATGGCACCAGGTCGCTCACACTATCCGCCCAGTTGAGCGTTCAGCGACGGCGGTGACAAATTCCACTCCCCTACAACCGGGCAATCCGCCCTAATTCTCGGAGAGTTCTTAGCCCACGCGTTCCCGCCTTGGGCCGCACTTTACCCGCACGCGTCCTGTGCGGCCGTGTTCCCGCGGAAAGTGGGCGGGGGTTCGGGACTCCGTCGCGGAACACCGGGGCCAACAGGCGTCTTTCCACCGGACATTCCGTTGTCGTACGACTCCGGGCCGTCACCGAAACCGCCTGCCTTGCCGTTCGTTTTTCCGGGCGAATCGGCCGGAACTTCCTTGGTGACCTCGACGGGCTGGTCCGCGCGCAGCCGCGCGAAGAGATTCCGTGCCTGGGGCTGCACGAGTTGGTCGCGATTGGCGTCGCCCGGGTAGGGGGTGCGTGGCACGGTCAGGAACTGCACATGCTCCGCGCTGAGGTTTCGCAGCCCTCTCACAAGCTGATAGAGCTCGCGCAGACTCGCCAGGGACGGATCCGTGGTCAGGGCTGAGGTGGCCGCGTCCAGCACCGGATACAGGGTCACCGGGTTCAGCAGGACGTCGTTGCGGCGCACCTTGCCGACCAGCGCGCCGAGGAAGAGCTGCTGGCGTTCCATCCGCTCGGTGTCGCTGCCGTTGCCCAGGCTCTTGCGGGCCCGTACATATCCGAGTGCCTGTTCGCCGTCGAGCGTCACCCTGCCCGCGGGCAGCTTCAGCCGGGCGTCCTTGTCGTCGATCGGCTTCTTCAGGCACACCGTGACACCGTGGAGGGCGTCGACCATCTCTTTGAAGCCGTTGAAGTCGACGACCATGAAGTGGTCGATCCGGATGTTCGTCAGCTTCTCCACGGTGCGCACCGTGCATGCGGAACCGCCCGTGGCGAAGGCGTGGTTGAACATCGTGAACACGGGCCGGGTACGGCTGCCGTCCGGCTGCCGGCAGTCCGGCACGTCCACCATGAGGTCCCGGGGCAGGGACACGGAGGTGGCGGTGCGCCGGTTCGACGCGAGGTGCAGCAGGATCGCGGTGTCGGACCGCTCGGTCCCCAAGTCGCGCCCGTACCGGTCGTTGCCGGCGCCCGACCGCCGGTCGGACCCGATGATCAGGATGTTCTGCGCGCCGTGCACCAGCGCGGTGGGCCGCTCCTTCTCGTAGCGGGCCAGCTCGGAGGCCGCGTCGTTGTCCGCGGTGATGTTCGAGTTCAGCTTCTCGTACGCGGCCCATCCGAGCCCGCTGGTCCCGAGCGCGAGCACGGCGAGGCCGAGCGCGGAGCGGCGCACCCAGCGCCGGTGCCGACGGGGTGGCCGCCCTGCGGTGCCGTGGATCGTCACTGCCGGGTGCACCCCCTTGCTCGTACGAGCGTGTCGCAGCTCTTACGATCATGGCCCGGGGCGGGGTCAAGGGGTGGCTGTTGCTGGTCCGAACGGGGGATGCGCCCCGGCGGGGCGGGGTGCGCCCTTCCGTGCGGACGCGGGGCTTTCGCGGGCGCTCGCCGGGCGGGTGGACCGGGGTGGACCGCTCAGCGGGCGGTGGCGGTGGCCGGCACGTATTCGTTCAGTGAGCGGTGGCGGTGGCCGACACGCGTTCGCTCTCGATCCGCTGGGCGAGCGCGTCCTCGCCGAGCCGGTCCAGATGCCGGCACAGCACCACCGAGCCGTCCGTGGCCAGGGGCGCGTACAGTCCGGCGCTCAGACCCTCCCATGTGTCGTACGGCAGTCCGGACAGCAGTCGGGAGCCGGGCCCGGTCAGGCCGAGGGCGGGCGCGTCGGCGCGGGCCCGCTCCACGACCTCCGCGCCCGTGTACTCCGCCCCGGCGGCGATCAGCGCCGGCGCCTGCGGATCGACGGGCGCGTACGGCTGGAAGCGGTCGCCCTGGCCCGGCACTTCGGCCGCGTAGTCCAGGAAGCCGGCCGGGGTCTGCGGGAAACGGCCGCCGAGGGGGCGCAGGGCGAGGGCGACGCGCTCCCCGGAGCAGGCGCGCGCCGCGTCGAGCGTGTCGGGCCCGCTGACGACGAGATCCGCGGCCGACGCGTCGCCGCCGATGTCCGCGACGACGCCCACGGACGCGCACGCGAGCAGCCACACCGCCGTCTGCCAGTGAGCGGGCAGCAGCAGCGCGACCCGGTCGCCGGGCTCGGCGGCGAGGTCGCCCTGAAGGAGGTTGGCGGTCTTGGCCACCCAATTGGCGACGGTGGTGACGGAGAGTTCGACACGTTCGCCGGTGGCGTCGTCGTAGAAGGTCACCAGGGGGCGCGAGGGGTCCGCGGCGAGCGCGGAACGCAGCAGGTCGGTAGGGGTGCGGTCGGTGGCGTTCACGCGCGCAAGCGTACGCGGGGGCGGTGGCCGGCGGCGGCGCGGCGGATGTGCGACGGGCCACCGGTTCGGCCGAGCGGATCCGACGACCCGTCAGTTCCTTGATGGACATATATGTCTGACTATGTCCAAGATCGTGGTCATGCGTGGATTCCTTGCTTCCTCGATCGGTGTCAGCTGCGCCGTACTCGCCCTGCCCCTGGCGTCCCCGGCCACGGCGGCCGGGCCGGCCGCCGGGCCGGCCGTCCCCGGCACCACCCAGTCGTTCCCCCTCGCGCCCCTCACCGGCTCGCGCGCCCCCGAGGCCGCGACCGAGCGGGGACTCGCCCCGCAGACCGTGCGTTCCTTCTCACTGGTCGGTGTCGTCTGGGACGACCCGGCCGCCCAACTCCACGGCCGCGTCCGGATCCGCACCCGGGCCAACGGCACGGGCCGGTGGTCCGGCTGGCAGGAACTGGAGGCGCAGAACCAGGACCATGGCCCCGACCCGGGCACCGGGGAGGGCAGCTCGCGCCGGATGCGGGGATCGACGGCGCCGTTGTGGGTGGGCGCCTCGGACGGCGTGCAGGTGTCGGTCCACGCGGACGAGTCCGGATCCGGCGCGACCCGCGCCCCGAAGCTCCCCGACGGCCTCCACGTCGAACTGGTCGACCCGGGCCGGGCGCAGGGGGAGGACGCTCCCGCGGGTCCCGCCGTTCCCGGGGGCCCCGCCGATCCCGCGGGCCCCGCCGAGGAGCCGGACCGCCCGGACCTGAGCGCGCCGGACCCGGCCGCGGGCACCGGCGCGGAAGCGATCGCGTCCGCCGTCGAAGCCGGTCTCGCTCCCCTCAACGACTGGGAGATCCCGGGACCTTGGAAGGGTCCGGAGGGCCCGGGGGAATCGCAGAAGCCGGGGAAGACGCCCGGGAAGGACACGCCCACGGAGCGCACGCGGCAGCCGTACGTCGCGCCGCGCCCGCGCATCGTCTCGCGCAGCGGCTGGGGTGCCGACGAGGGTCTGCGTGAGCCGGGCTTCCTCTACACGGACACCGTGAAGGCGGCCTTCGTGCACCACACCGCCTCGGGCAACAACTACACCTGCGCCCAGGCCCCTTCCGTCATCCGCAGTATCTACCGCTACCACGTGGTGAGCAGCGGCTGGCGCGACATCGGCTACAACTTCCTCGTCGACAAGTGCGGAAACATCTACGAAGGCCGCGCCGGGGGAGTGGAAAAGCCCGTCATGGGCGCTCACACCCTCGGTTTCAACAGCGACACCACGGGGATCGCCGTCATCGGCACCTATACCAGCACCGCCCCGTCGACCGCCGCGGTGGACGCCCTCGCCCGGCTCACCGCATGGAAACTCGGCCTCTTCGGCATGGATCCGCGCGCCAAGACATATCTGGAGTCCGGGGGTGGCAATCTCTACCCAAAGGGCGAGAACGTACGACTGAACGTGATCTCCGGCCATCGGGACGGATTCGCCACGGAGTGCCCCGGAAGGCTGCTCTACGGCGAACTCGGTCTGATCCGCTCCCAGGCGGCCCGCTACCAGGGCCGTTGAGGAGGGGGGCGGTCGCGGGACGTCGTACGCGACCGCCCGCGTGACGTCGTACGGTGACCGGCACGACACCGCACGACGTCTCGCACATGCCGTACGAGTTCATCCGCACGAAGGCGTGCGGGGGCGTTTCCCCACACAGCCGTCGAAGGACACCCCACTGTCGTCGAAGGCGCCTCTAACGGTCCTCATAACGCCTTTAGCGGTCCTCATAACACGGTCTGCATACACTGGCCGGCCGATGGACAGTTCGGCCGGTCCCGGCAGGAAGCAGAGACGACAGGTGACAGAAGCGATCCTCCTGGTCGGCGGCAGAGGCACCCGGCTACGCCCGCTCACGGTGCACACCCCCAAGCCCATGGTTCCGGCGGCCGGGGTCCCGTTCCTCACGCACCAGCTGGCGCGGGCCAGGGCGGCGGGAGTCGAGCACATCGTGCTCGCCACGTCCTATCTCGCCGAGGTGTTCGAGCCGTACTTCGGCGACGGGTCGGCCTTCGGCCTCCGGCTGGAGTACGTGACGGAGGAGGAGCCGCTCGGTACGGGCGGCGCCATCCGCAACGTGGCGAGCCGCCTCCACTCGGGCCCCGACGAACCGGTGCTCATCTTCAACGGCGACATCCTCACGGGCCTGGACATCCGCGCCCTGGTACACACCCACGAGTCGACGGGCGCGGACGTCTCCCTCCATCTGACGAAGGTGTCGGATCCGAGGGCGTACGGTCTGGTCCCCACCGACGAGACGGGTCGGGTCACGGCGTTCCTGGAGAAGCCGCAGACCCCCGAGGAGATCGTCACCGACCAGATCAACGCCGGGGCGTACGTCTTCCGCCGCTCGCTGATCGACACCATTCCGATGGGCCGCCCGGTCTCGGTGGAGCGGGAGACCTTCCCCGACCTGTTGGCCGCCGGAGCCCATCTCCAGGGCATGGTGGACTCGACGTACTGGCTCGACCTGGGCACTCCGGCCGCCTTCGTGCGCGGCTCGGCGGACCTGGTCCTGGGCCGCGCCCCGTCCCCCGCGGTCCCCGGCCGCTGCGGCGACCGCCTGATCCTGCCGACGGCGTCGGTCGCCACGGGCGCGAAGCTCACGGGCGGCACGGTGGTGGGCGAGGGCGCGTTCGTCGGGGAGGGCGCCCGGATCTCGGGCAGCACGCTGCTCTCCGGCGCGGTGGTGGAACCGGGTGCGGTCATCACCGACTCCCTGATCGGCGCGCGCTCCCGGATCGGCGAACGCTCGGTCCTCACGGGCGCGGTCGTCGGCGACGGCGCGGTGGTCGGCGCGGACAACGAACTCCGTGAGGGGGTACGGGTCTGGTGCGACGCCCGGATCCCGGCGGGCGCGGTGCGCTTCTCGTCGGACCAGTGAGGACGAGCGAGCGGGGCACGGCCGGGGGCCGAAGGTAAGAACCAGGTGAGGGTCGGGGCGGATCGGGAGCGCCGTCCCGGTCCTCACCTTCACCCCACGCCGTACTCCCTCCTACTCCCTCACAGCCGCCCGATGTCCCCGCGCCGCATCCGTGGGGCCCGGCGCGGTGGCACGGAGCCGCTCAGCAGGATCAGCCGCGCCGCCCGGTGCCGCTGGCCCGCGTAGGGCTCCAGCAACGACAGCATCCTCTCGTCGTCCGCGGTCCGGTCTCCCGCGAGGGCGTAGCCCACGATCCCCGGCAGATGCAGATCCCCGACGGTCACCGAGTCCGCCGCCCCATGACTGCGCTGCACGGTCTCCGCTGAGGTCCACGGCCCGATCCCCGGCACCACCTCGAGCCGCGCCTGCGCCTCGGCCGGCTCCATCCCCGTCGCCTGCTCCAGCCGCGCGGCGAGCCGCACCGCCCGCAGGATCGTCGACGCCCGTTTGTCGTCGACACCGGCGCGGTGCCATTCCCACGACGGGATCAGTGCCCAGGTGCGCGGGGCCGGCATCACATGCATCCGTCCCGGCGCGGGACCCGGCGCCGGTTCTCCGAACTTCCGTACCAGCAGCCGCCACGCCCGGTACGCCTCGTCCGTGGTGACCTTCTGCTCCAGGACCGACGGGATCAGCGACTCCAGCACCAGGCCCGTGCGCGTCAGCCGCAGCCCGGGACGCCGCTTCCAGGTCAGCGCGAGCAGCCGGTGCCGTGGCTCGAAGGCGCCCGGGTCGTCCGACGCGCCGAGCAGCTCGGGCAGGTGCTCCAGCAGCCAGTCCGCCCCGGGCCCCCAGGCCTCTGCCTCGGCGGTCCCGTGCCGTAGCGCGACGCGCAGGGTGCCCGGCCCCTGAGGCGTGTGACTGGCCCGCCACACCGAGCCGTCCGGGGTCGCCCGGAACGTGGGGTCGGCGGGTCCTCGCCGCAGCGGCCCCAGCACCAGCCCGAGGTCGAGCGGGCCGGGCGGGGCCCAGGTCCGCCGTCGGCCCGGTGCCGTGGCCTGCCGTGGCACACCCGTGGGTACGACGACATCCCCACCGCGCAGGGTCGTGGGGGTGGGGCGGAGAGGGAAGCGTCCGGCCACGGAAGGGGTCCTAGGGAGGCAGGGCTTGGAGGCTGACGTGTCCTGGGAGGGGGGTTGGTGTGTCTTACGTGTCCTTGGAGAGACGTGTCCTAAGAGAGTAGAGCGCGCGACGGCCGCGCGGGGGTGACCGTCCGCACCACGCGTCCCGCGGCCGGGCGCGGCGACCCGCGCCCGGCGCTCCGCGCGCTCACCGCACCTCGATGAACGCCCCCGGATCCCGATCCGGCCGGGGCCTCGGCTCCTCGGCCGGATGGCCGACCGCCACGGCGCCCATCGGCTCCCAGGTCTCCGGCAGCCCCAGTACCTGGCGTACGACGTCGCGGCAGAACATCGTCGACGACACCCAGGCCGAGCCCAGCCGCTCTCCGGCGAGCGCCACCAGCAGGTTCTGCACGCCCGCGCCGGTGGCGACCACGAACATCTCCCGCTCGGCCGTGTCCCGCCGCGCGTGGCCGTAGGTGTGGGAGCCGTCCATGACCATGCAGGGCACCACGAGGTACGGCGCGTTGCGCAGCACGTCCCCGCGCCGGATCCGCTGCGCGATCGACTCCTCGGTCTTCCCGTCCCGCCGCAGATCGGCGATCCACGCCTCCCGCATCGCGTCCAGCAGCCGCGTCCGCGACTCCTCGGACTCCAGGAGCACGAACCGCCACGGTGTCGTGTGGTGCGGGGCGGGCGCGGTCACGGCGGCGGCCACCGCGCGCCGTACGGCACCGGGGTCGACGGGCTCTTCGGTGAACGCCCGCACCGTGCGCCGCTGGGTCACCGCCTCCCGTACCGCCTCGGAGGTGCCCAGGCGGAACATGTCGTCGCGCGCGCCGCGCACCATCGCCCGCGCGCCCTCGCCGTCGTCCCCGGCCACCAGATGCGGCAGCCCGCGCACGACGGCGACGGGCAGACCGGCGGCCTTGCCCTTGACCAGGTCACCGGCCGCGGCCAGTTCGTCGGCGGTGGCGACGACGGTCGCGCTCAGCGGATTGCCGTGCGCGTCCGTGCCGCCGCGCAGGTCGTCCAGGACCCGTACGCCCGCGGCCCCGATGGCGACATCGGTGAGTCCGGTGCGCCACGGCCGCCCGAAGGTGTCCGTGACGATCACGCCGATGTCGACGCCGAGTGCGTCCCGCAGCCCTTCCCGTACGGCCCGTGCGGACGCGTCGGGGTCCTCCGGCAGCAACAGCACGGTCCCCGCCGGGGTGTTGGAGGCATCGACCCCGGCGGCGGCCATCACCAGGCCCTGACGGTTCTCGACGATCCTGAGCGGCCCGCGCCGGGCGACGACCCGCACGGTCTCGGCGTCGATGGCGGCCTCCCGGTCGTCCGCGCGGACGACACGGCCCTCGGCCTTGGACACGATCTTCGAGGTGACGAGGAGCACGTCCCCGTCGGCGAGTCCGGGTTCCGCCGCGGCGATGACCTTCGCCAGGTCGTCGCCCGCACGGACCTCGGGCAGCCCGGGCAGGGCCCACACGCGGTAGCCCTGCGCACCGTCGGCCGCGGGGCCACCCAGGGTCCCGCCGACCTCGCTCGTGGAAAGCCCGCCGCTCAAGCGCCTCGCACCTCCTCCGCCAGCGTCAGCGCCTCGTGGGCCATCCGGGTCGTCGCCTCCAGGTCGGTCATCATCAGCGGCACCGCGCGACAGCGGATGCCCGCGGCCTCCACGCGCTCCACAGCGGCCGCGTCCACCGAGTCGACGAGCCAGCCGTCCAGCAGTCCGGAGCCGTAGTGCTCGGCGACCGCCGCGGCCGTCGACTCCACACCGACCGCCGCGAGCACCTTGTCGGCCATACCGCGCACGGGCGCGTCACCGACGATGGGGGAGAGGCCCACCACCGGCACCCCGGCGTTCGCGATGGCCTCCCGGATGCCGGGCACCGCGAGGATGGTGCCGACGGACACCACCGGGTTGGACGGCGGGAAGAGCACCACGTCCGCCTCGGCGATGGCCTCCAGGACGCCGGGGGCGGGCTTCGCCTGCTCGGCGCCCACCGGCACGATCGCCTCGGCCGGGACGGAGGCCCGCAGCCGAACCCAGTACTCCTGGAAGTGGATCGCCTTGCGTTCGCCGTCCAGCTCGACGGCGACATGGGTCTCCACGCGGTCGTCCGACATGGGCAGCAGCCGGACCCCCGGCTTCCAGCGGTCGCACAGCGCCTCGGTGACCGCGCTGAGCGGATACCCGGCGCCCAGCATCTGTGTCCGCACGATGTGCGTGGCGAAGTCGCGGTCGCCGAGCCCGAACCATTCCGGGCCCACGCCGTATGCCGCGAGTTCCTCCTTGAGGTGGAAGGTCTCGTCGGCCCGGCCCCAGCCCTGTTCCTCGTTGATGCCGCCGCCGAGTGTGTACATCACCGTGTCGAGGTCCGGGCAGACCTTCAGCCCGAAGAGGTGGATGTCGTCGCCGGTGTTGCCGATGACCGTGATGTCCGCGTCGGGAGCGGCCTGCTTCAGACCGCGCAGAAACCGGGCACCGCCGATGCCGCCTGCCAGAACCACAATGCGCATTGAGACAGTGTGTCAGCCGCCGGGCCGACTCGGCGGGGGTGGTCGACGCGTGACGGATGCGACCCCCTTGCGGGGGGCGGTGACCACTCATGACCGGTTGCGGACGGCCGCCGGGCTCAGCCGGTGGCCGTGCCGTGAGCTCCGGCCGGTGACCGGGTCGAGGGTCGGCGGGTGACCGGGTCGGGGGTCAGCCGGTGACCGGGTCCACCGGGCCGGGCTCCGCCGCGCACGCCGAGACGAGCGTCTCCGGGGTCTCCCCGGCCTCTCCAGTCCCCCCGGCCGTACGGAGCCGGGACGCCGGCAGCATGGGCATCTCGGTCAGGCCCGGGAAGTAGATGTGCAGGCTGACCGCCGGCTCCAGCGCGTCATTGATCACCTCGTGCACGTACCCCGGCGCGAAGACCCTCTGCGCCCCCGCACCCAACGCGCGGGTCCCGCGCTCCGTGCGCTCGGTCAGTGCGCCGTGCAGGACGGTCAGTACGCCGGACGAGCGCCCGTGGTCGTGCAGTCCGCTGCCCTGCCCAGGGACCCACGACAGCAGCCACACCTCGTAGCCGATTGGGGTCTCCCCTGCTCGAGCGGAGCCGAGAGCTTGGGGAACGGTGCGCAGCCGGTGGTACCAGCGGGAGGTCGCGTCGTACCGCACGAGGTGCTCCCACTGGGAGCGGTCGGCGGCGATGGTCCGGGCGAGGCCGGCGAACTCGGCAACGGTGGCCGGGTGCTCGCGCGGCGGCTGGAGCAGATGCGGTACTTCCAGGATGTCGCCGGCGATCTGCAGGTCGCTGTCGCTGTTCATGGGGTGCGGTCATTCCTCGACGGGAGTGGGGCGGCTGGATGTCGCTAGTCGTCCGCCCGGGTCACAGGCGTGGCGGGGGCCCTGATGCGGGCGGGAACAACAGCCGAGTCGGGTGGACTCAGGGGCGGCCGGAGCGGTGGGACAAGCTCAACAGCCGAAACAGCAACAGCTACAGCGAGCGCGGGCAGCACCGTGGGACCCGGCGGAGCGGGTCTGGGTGAGTGCCGGGTTCGCGAGCATGCCCCCTAGGACACCGGTTCACACCTCCCCTGTCAACTTGAGGTCCGCGATGCGGGAGGTGTTTCACCTCATCCGGTTCATCTGCGAGACGAAAGGTTTGTTCACTCGGGCTCCGGGACACATGGAGCGCACCGCCAGGCGCACGAACGCCGTTGCGATCTCGTGATCCGACTGTGATCCGGTTCGCTTCGCGGTGCGCGTCGGAACGAGATCGAACGTCCGGACGTCCTCCCCTATGACGGGGTGGTCGCCCACCAGGGCCCTTGGTGGCTGTCTGGGTTTATGCCGATTTGAACACTTTCCGCATAGCCTTGGTTCCGCAGAGTGAATAAGGGGCTCAATAGCAGATCTCGGCTTGACTGGCCCGGATCGGCACACTTGTAATTTCACTCGTGTCGTTCAGCCGAAATCGGTAACGGCTACATCACGGGGACGCGAAAGACTGACGAGGGGCGCACATGACCGAGCTGGTGCAGCAACTGCTGGTCGACGACGCGGACGAGGAACTCGGCTGGCAGGAGCGCGCGCTGTGCGCCCAGACCGACCCCGAGTCCTTTTTTCCCGAGAAGGGTGGATCCACCCGCGAGGCCAAGAAGGTCTGCCTCGCCTGTGAGGTCCGCTCGGAGTGCCTCGAATACGCGCTCGCCAACGACGAGCGCTTCGGCATCTGGGGCGGTCTGTCCGAGCGTGAGCGCCGTCGGCTGAAGAAGGCCGCGGTCTGACGCGGACCCGCCGGAGACCTCCGGCGCTCGCCCGGACAGCGGCGCACGGCCTTCTGTCCAGACGTCACGACGGCCCGTCGCGGGTGGGTTATCCACAGGCGGCGGGCCGCTGTGCTGCCCAGCCGATAGTGTGGTCGCTCGTCCGAGACGCACCGCTGCCCCCGCGGGGCACAGGCGTCCACCGCAGTCCATCGAACCGGGGCCCGTACCTCGATGTCCGTGCACAGCCATACGGCAGCCCATCAAGACGCCGCTGCCACACCTGAGTTCCCGCGTCATGTGGTCACCGCGGTCCTCGTCGCCCACGACGGCGCCCGCTGGCTCCCCGACGCGCTCGCCGGGCTGCTCGGCCAGGAGCGCCCCGTGCAGAACGCCGTGGCGGCCGACACCGGCAGCGGCGACGACTCCGCCCAGTTGCTCACCGACGCCCTCGGCGCCGACCGGGTCCTGCACCTCGCCCGGCGCACCGGCTTCGGCCAGGCCGTCGAGGAGGCGAACCGCGGCGCGGCCGTGCTGACCCCGGACGACCTGCCCTATCTCAAGCGCCCCAGCGGCTGGGACCCGGTCACCCGCACCTGGCGGGACGACGCGTACGACCTGCCCGACCTGCCGTACGGAGAGCCGGTGCAGTGGCTGTGGCTGCTGCACGACGACTGCGCCCCCGAACCCGACGCCCTGGCCCAGCTCCTGCGGGTCGTGGAGAACGAACTGGAGCTGGGCCGCGACGACGTGGCCGTCGTCGGCCCCAAGCTCCGCGGCTGGTACGACCGCCGGCAGCTCCTGGAGGTCGGCGTCACCATCGCCAACTCCGGCCGTCGCTGGACCGGTCTGGACCGCCGCGAACAGGACCAGGGCCAGCACGACCACATCCGCCCGGTGCTGTCCGTGTCCACGGCCGGCATGCTGATCCGGCGCGATGTCTTCGAGGAGCTCGGCGGCTTCGACCGGCATCTGCCGCTGATGCGGGACGACGTCGACCTGTGCTGGCGCGCCCATGCCGCCGGCCACCGTGTCCTGATCGCCCCCGACGCGGTCGTACGTCACGCGGAGGCGGCCTCCCGCGAGCGCCGCACCGTCGACTGCGCGGGCCGCACCACGGCCTCCCCGCACAAGGTGGACAAAGCGGGCGCCATCTACACCCTCCTTGTCAACGCCCGCACGGCACAGCTGCCCTGGATCCTGCTCCGCCTGATCCTCGGCACCCTGCTGCGTACGGTCGCGTACCTCGTCGGCAAGGTGCCCGGACAGGCCGTCGACGAGATCCGCGGCCTGCTGGGCACCCTGCTGCGGCCCGAGCGGATCATCGCCGGGCGCCGCCGGCGCGGCCGTCCCCAGGTCGACAAGGGCGAGCTGCGCCCGCTGTTCCCGCCGCCCGGAGCGACGGTCCGGGCCACCGTCGAACAGCTCGCGAGCAACCTCGTGGGCCGCTCCGACCCCGAGGTGTCCTCGGCCGGCCGGCACGGCGGCGGCCTGGAGTCCGGACCCGGCGGCGACGACGCCGACTTCATGGAGGTCGAGCAGTTCGCCCGGCTCAAGCGCATCGCCCGCAAACCGGGCCCGCTGCTCTTCGCCGTCCTCCTGCTCGTCTCGCTGCTCGCCTGCCGTGCCCTGCTCGGCGGCGGGTCGCTCGCCGGCGGCGCGCTGCTGCCCGCCCCCGCCGACTCCTCCGAGCTGTGGTCGCGCTATCTCGACGCCTGGCATCCGGTGGGCGCCGGGGGCGCGCACTCCGCGCCGCCCTATCTCGCGCTCGTCGCCCTGCTCGCGAGCCTCCTCTTTGGCTCCACCGGGCTCGCGGTGACGGTGCTGCTCGTCTTCTCGGTGCCGCTGGCCGGGTTCACCGCCTACTTCGCCTCGCGTCCCCTCGTCGAGTCCCGGCTGCTGCGCGCCTGGGCGTCCATCGCGTACGCCTTCCTGCCCGCCGCCACCGGAGCCCTCGCCGGCGGCCGCATCGGCACCGCGGTCCTCGCCGTTCTGCTGCCGCTCATCGCGCGCGCGGGCATCGCGGCCTCCGGACTCGCCCACACCTCCGGGGCGCGCGGCAGCTGGCGCGCCACCTGGGCGTACGCCCTCCTGCTGACGATCACCACCGCGTTCACCCCGATCGTGTGGCCCATCGCGGCGGTCCTGGGCCTCGCCCTGCTGGCCGTGCGCAGAAACGCGATCCTCGGCTACGCGCCACGCGTTCTCGCCCAGTTGGGCACCCCGCTGCTGGTGCTCGCCCCCTGGTCGCTCACGCTGCTGCCCCACGGCTTCTTCCAGGAGGCCGGTCTCGCCTACGGCAAGGGCGCGGCCTCCGCCTCCGATCTGCTGGGCGCGAGCCCCGGCGGCCCCGGCACGGTCAGCGGACTGATGCTCATCGGCATCGTCCTCGCCGCGCTGGCGGCCCTCCTCCGCGCCGAGCGCCGGAAGGCCGCCTGGACGGCCTGGACGGCGGCCCTGGTGGCGCTCGTCTTCGCGGTCCTGTCCAACGTCTCGGCCTGGGCCGGACCCGCGACCCTCGTCTACGGCCTCGCGCTGCTCGCCGCCGCCGTGGTCGGCGCGGACGGCGCCCGCGCCCGCGTGGCCGAGCAGAGCTTCGGCTGGCGCCAGCCCGTGGCCGCGCTCATCGCGTTCGCGTGCGTCGCGGGTCCCCTGCTCATCGCCGCCGGGTGGATGATCCGCGGCGCGGACGGACCCGTGGAGCGGCGCGACCCCGTGCAGGTGCCCGCGTTCGTCGCCGAGGAGGGCGGCACCAGCGACCAGGCCCGCACCCTCGTCCTGGACGGCGAGTCCGCCGCGCTCGTGCGCTACACCCTGGTCCGCGGCTCCGGCGCCCGCCTCGGCGACGCCGAACTCGCCGCCGAGGACGGCGAGAACAAGCAGCTCGACAAGGTAGTCGCCAACCTCGTGGCGGGCTCCGGCGCCGACCAGGCCGACGAACTCGGCGGCTTCGCCGTGCGCTACGTCCTCGTCCGCAAGGGCGCCCCCCGCGACGTCAGCCGCGTCCTGGACGCCACGCCCGGCCTCAGCCGGCTCAGCCAGCAGGACGGCAGCGCCCTGTGGCGGCTGGACCGGGAGGTCTCCCGCGCGGCGATCGTCAGCGGCTCCGCCGCACCGCAGCCCGTGGCGGCCGGACCCGTCCAGATTCACACCAAGGTCCCGTCCGGCACCGGTGGCCGCATCCTGCGCATCGCCGACACCGCCGACGCGGGCTGGAGTGCCACCCTGGACGGCAAGCCGCTCACCCGCACCACGGTCGACGGCTGGGCCCAGGGCTTCGAACTGCCCGCCGCCGGCGGCACGTTGGACGTGACCTACGACACCCCGTTCGGCCACTCCGGGTGGCTGTGGGCGCAGGGCGCGCTCGCGGTCGTCCTCGTGGTGCTCGCCCTGCCGGGCCGCCGCCGGGACGTCGACGACGACCTCCCCGAGGAGCGGCTCGCGCCCGCCCAGGACGCCGGCGGCGAGGGCCGCCGGGCCCGCAGGCTGCGCGCCCAGGCCGAGGCCGAGGAGGCGGCCCAGGACACCGACGCCCCGGCCCCGGCCGAGGAAGAGGTGTTCGAACCCGTCGCGATCCCGCAGCAGCAGGCGTACGGGGACTGGGACACGGCGGGTTACGCGGGCACCGAGTACGGCACCTACGGCGGCGAGCAGTACCAGGGCACCCAGGAGTACACGCAGGGCGCCTACGAGCAGCAGCCGTACCCGGCCGACCCCTACCAGGGCGCCCAGTACGACCCGTACGCCTACGGCAACACGGCGCCGTACGACCCGACGTACCACCAGGGCTACGCCGCGCCCTACGACCCGGCGCACGGCACCGACAGTGAGCGCCCCGACGGGAGCCAGCAGTGAACCGAACGACCCTGTCCCTGATCGCCGGCGTGACCGCGCTCGCCGCCGTCACCGGGTTCGCCGCGCTCGACGCGCCCCACGCGTCCGGCAGCAGCACCGCGAAGACGGCCGCCCGGCTGCCCGTGGAGCAGACCCGGCTGCTGTGCCCCGAGCCGAGCACCTCCGACATCGCCGACACCGCGTACACGTCGTTCACACCCGTCTCGCAGGGCACGAGCGGCAGCGGGAAGGCCCAACTCACCCCCGCCGGCGCACAGTCGGCGGACAGCACGGACACCGGCAAGAGCGGCAGCGGCGGCAAGGGCGGGAAGGGCGGCAAGGGCGGCAAGGACAAGGCGCAGTCCGACGCGCCCACGGTGACCCCCAAGGATCCCGGGACCCCGGTCACCGCGGACAGCTCGGGTTCGGACACGCCCGCGCTGATCGGCACCGCCACGGGACGCCTCGCGCCCGGCTGGACGGTCCAGGAGACCACCCAGGTCGCCGCGGGCGCCGGCCGAGGGCTGCTCGGCACCGCCTGCACCGCCCCGGACACCGAGTTCTGGTTCGCGGGCGCCAGCACCGCCGCCTCCCGCACCGACTATGTGCACCTCACCAACCCGGACGACTCCGCCGCGGTCGTCGACATCGAGCTGTACGGCAAGGACGGCACCCTCAAGTCGACGGTGGGCGAGGGCATCACGGTCCAGCCGCACGCCAGCGAGCCGATCCTGCTCTCCACGCTCACCGAAGCGCAGGAGCCCGACGTCACGGTCCATGTGAGCGTCCGCAGCGGCCGTGTCGCCGCCGCCGTGCAGGCCCTCGACGACAAGCTGGGCGGCGACTGGCTGGCTCCCTCGACGGACCCCGCGGGCTCCCTGGTGCTGCCCGGCATCCCCAAGGACGCCACGGACGTCCGTCTGGTGGCCTTCGCGCCCGGCGACAGCGACGCCGACCTCAAGGTGCGCCTCGCCTCGCCCTCCGGGGAGATCACCCCGGCCGGAAACGAGACGCTGCACGTGAAGGGCGGTATGACCACCGCCGTCGACCTCGGCGACGTCACCCGCGGAGAGGCGGGCTCCCTGGTGCTGACCCCCGGCGACACCCCGGTCCCGGTGGTCGCCGCCCTGCGGGTGGTGCGCGGCAAGGGCGCCAAGCAGGAGTCCGCGTTCATCCCGGCGACCGCGCCGGTCGGCACGCGCGCGTCGGCCGCCGACAACACCGCCAAGGGCAGCACGCTCGCGCTGACCGCGCCGGGCGGCACGGCCACGGTCAAGGTCACCGCGTCCGCCGGCAGCGACGGCGGCACGGCGGCCACCAAGGAGTACACGATCAAGGGCGGTACGACACAGAACGTGGACGCGCCCGTGCCGAGCGGTCTGAAGGGCACGTACGCGCTCACCGTCGAGGCGGTCTCCGGAGGACCCGTCTACGCCGCTCGTATGCTGCAGACGACCATCGAGGGCCTGTCGGCGTTCACCGTGCAGACCCTGCCCGACGACCGGGGCACGGTGGCGGTGCCCGAGGCGGACCAGGACCTCTCCGTCCTGCTGAAGAAGTGAGGACCCGGGGCCACCGAAGAGGTGACGCCCCGGGCTCGTTCATGAGGTGACGGCCCGAAGGGCCAGGGGGCTGACGGACCCCGGGGTCAGTCCTCGCCGTAGCGCGGATCCACGGTCTCCGGAGTCAGCCCCAGCAGCTCCGCCACCTGCTCCACGACCACTTCATGGACCAGGGCGGCACGCTCGTCGCGGCCCTTGGTGCGGATCTCCACGGGACGGCGGTAGACGACGACACGCGCCCGGCGCCCGTCACCGGCCGGCACCGTGCCCCCCAGAGGCACCGCATCGTCGCTCCACGCCTCACCGGGGCCGTCGAGGCGCGGCACCTCGAGAACGAGGAAGTCGATGTCGGCGAGCTGCGGCCAGTGCCGCTCCAGACGCTCCACGGAGTCCTGCACCAGGTCCGCGAACACCTCGGCACGGCTCGCGGCGAGCGGCACCTGCGGCGGCGCGACGGGGCCGCGCATGCCTCTGCCGTGGCGGTCACGGCGGCGGGGCCCGGGTGCGGCGGAGCGGGGCGGTACGGCGTTGTCCATCACTGACGAAGCGTAATCCCCGCCGGGGCCCGGCGCCCGGCCCCGCGCCCCCTCCGCCCGTCTTGTCCGAACGGCTCGCCGGACCGGCTGCCGGAGGCCGGCCGAAGTCGTAGGGGATGTCGCAGGATGACCATTCCAGCCAAGGTTGGGCTCGATTCCATATCCCTCCAAGACCGTCGGCCTCATGAGAATTGGCAAGGTTTGTACCAAGCGGTGACCGATTTCAGAGGGTCCCGAGGTCGGGTCCGGCGGCCTCCGTGCAGGTCACCAAGGCCCGCCGGGAGGGGCGTGTGGGGTGTTTCACAGCACGACACGGGGGAGTGACCTGGGGGAGAGTCGTCGCGGCCCGCTCAAGAGTGCGGTACCGTCCAACGTCGTGAGCCCTGTACGTCGTTGTTCGCGCACCGCTTGCGGCCGACCCGCCGTAGCGACGCTGACGTACGTCTACGCCGACTCGACCGCGGTCCTCGGCCCGCTCGCCACCTACGCCGAACCCCACTGCTACGACCTGTGCGCCGAGCACTCCGAGCGCCTGACCGCACCGCGCGGCTGGGAGGTCGTCCGGCTCCTGGACGGCTCCGCCCCCGCCCGCCCCAGCGGCGACGACCTGGAGGCGCTCGCCAACGCGGTCCGCGAGGCGGCCCGCCCGCAGCAGCGAGCGGCGGAGGCCGGCGGCAGCGCGCGTACGGCGGATCCGATGGAGGTCGCGCGCCGGGGTCATCTGAGAGTGCTGCGCTCGCCGGACAACTGAGCCCCGGGCAGCCTGCGTGAAGTCCGGGTATGAACCCCGGTATGAACTCCGTTGGAACTGCCCTCCCGGCCCGCCGGACCCACCACCGAGGGCCGCTTCCAGCAGGTAGTTTGGGGCCATCCAAGACCTCAGGAGGGTTGGCCGTGGCTGCTGATCTGTCGCAGATCGTGAAGGCGTACGACGTGCGCGGAGTCGTCCCCGACCAGTGGGACGAGTCACTGGCCGGACTCTTCGGAGCGGCCTTCGCCCAGGTGACCGGCGCGGACGCGATCGTGATCGGCCATGACATGCGGCCCTCCTCCCCGGGACTCTCGAGTGCCTTCGCCCGCGGGGCCGCCGCACGCGGGGTCGACGTCACCGAGATCGGTCTGTGCTCGACCGACCAGCTGTACTACGCGTCGGGCGCGCTGAACCTGCCGGGCGCCATGTTCACCGCCTCGCACAACCCGGCCCAGTACAACGGCATCAAGATGTGCCGCGCGGGCGCCGCCCCGGTCGGCCAGGACACCGGCCTCGCCGAGATCCGCGCCCTGGTCGAGCAGTGGATGGACGAGGGCGCGCCGGAGCCCGCGCAGACGCCCGGCACGGTCACCCAGCGGGACACGCTGAAGGACTACGCGGCACACCTGCGCTCCCTGGTCGACCTGACCTCCAGCCGCCCCCTGAAGGTCGTCGTCGACGCCGGCAACGGCATGGGCGGCCACACCGTGCCCACCGTCTTCGCCGGGCTGCCGATCGACCTGGTCCCGATGTACTTCGAGCTGGACGGCACCTTCCCCAACCACGAGGCCAACCCGCTCGACCCCCAGAACATCGTCGATCTGCAGAAGCGGGTCCGCGAGGAGCACGCCGACATCGGCATCGCCTTCGACGGCGACGCCGACCGGTGCTTCGTCGTCGACGAGCACGGCGACCCCGTCTCGCCGTCCGCCGTCACGGCGCTGGTCGCCGCGCGCGAACTGGCCAGGCACGGCGGCAAGGGCGCGGTCATCCACAACCTGATCACGTCGTGGTCCGTGCCCGAGGTCGTCCGCGAGCACGGCGGCACGCCCGTGCGCACCCGCGTGGGCCACTCCTTCATCAAGGCCGAGATGGCACGCACCGGCGCGATCTTCGGCGGCGAGCACTCCGCGCACTACTACTTCAAGGACTTCTGGAACGCGGACACGGGCATGCTCGCCGCGCTCCACGTTCTGGCGGCCCTCGGGGAGCAGGACGGTCCGCTGTCGCAGCTGGTCGCCGAGTACGACCGCTACGCCGGCTCCGGAGAGATCAACTCCACGGTCGACGACCAGCAGGGCCGCCTGGCCGCGATCAGGGCCACGTACCAGGACCGTGAGGGCGTCACCCTCGACGAGCTGGACGGCCTGACCGTCTCGACCGCCGACTGGTGGTTCAACGTCCGCCCCTCCAACACCGAACCGCTGCTGCGCCTGAACGCGGAGGCGAAGGACGAGGCCACCATGGCCAAGATCCGGGACGAGGCCCTGGCCGTCATCCGCGGCTGACCCCCGCGCCGCACGGCACGGCCGCGGCGGGCGCCCCCTCCCAGCGGGGCGCCGGCCGCGGCGGGCGCCCCCTCCCAGCGGGGCGCCCGAGACCGCGCCACCACGCCCAACCCACACCACGCCGCCCCCGCGGCGGTAATCTGACCAGGTCAAGCGCACTCGCTCCGAAGGGACCCCTCATGCCGCTCGAAGCCGGCCTCCTGGAGATCCTCGCCTGCCCGGCGTGCCACGCCCCCCTCAAGGAGGAGGACAGCGAGCTGGTCTGCACCGGTCAGGACTGCGGCCTCGCCTACCCCGTCCGGGACGGCATCCCGGTCCTGCTCGTGGACGAGGCCCGCCGCCCCGCCTGACGCAACCGGCGATCGGAGACTGCCGCTCATGCTCGACGAATCGCTGCTGGACGACCCCGACGCACTGGCACTCGCCGACCGCCGCGCCCTGCTGCGCGGCGCCGCCGAGGCGGGCGCCCGCGTCCGCACCGCCGTACGGCACGCCGCCGAGGCGGGGATCAACGATCTGAAGCCCGACGGCCGCCCCCGCGCCGTCCTCATCGCGGGCCCCGGGACCGCTTCCGTGGGGGTGGCCGAACTGCTCGGCACCCTGGCGGGCGCCTCCTGCCCGGTCATCCGCATCCACCCGACCGGTGTCGCCCCGGCCGCCGGCGCCCTGCGCTGGGACCTGCCCGGCTGGGCGGGCCCCGTCGACCTCCTGCTGATCGCCACGCCCGACGGCACCGAACCGGGCCTCGGGATCCTCGTCGAGCAGGCCTACCGCCGAGGCTGCACGGTCGTCGCCGTGGCCCCCGCCGGAGCCCCGGTCACGGAGGCGGTGGACGGCGCGCACGGCCTGTTCGTCCCGATGGCGACCGCCCCCTACGAGCAGGAGGAACCGCTCGCGGCGTCCGCGCCCGGCGTCCTGTGGGCCCTGCTCACCCCGCTGCTCGCCCTGCTGGACCGCACCGGCCTGCTCTCCGCCCCGGCCGATGCCCTGGAGAAGGTCGCCGACCGCCTCGACCAGGCCGCCGAGCGCTGCGGCCCGGCCATCGCCACCTACAGCAACCCCGCCAAGACCCTCGCCGCCGAACTCGCGGAATCCCTGCCGCTGATCTGGACGGAGGGTGTCTCCGCCGCACCGGCCGGCCGCCGTTTCGCCGCCGCGCTCGGCGAACTGGCCGGCCGCCCCGCGCTCACCGCACGGCTGCCCGAGGCCTTGTCCTCGCACCACGTCCTGCTCTCCGGTGCGCTCGCCGCCGGCGCCGACCCCGAGGACTTCTTCCGCGACCGCGTCGAGGAGGCCCAGGCCCTCCACGCGCGCGTGGTGCTGCTGCGCGACCGGCCCATCGGGGGCCTGAGCGCGGCCCCCGCCGCACGCGAACTGGCACTCAGCCACGACACGGCGATCAGCGAACTGGAACCGGAGGACGGCAGTGAGCTGGAGACCCTCGCGGAACTGATCGCCATCACAGATTTCGCCGCTGTTTACGTGGCGCTCGCTTCAGGGGCCTGACCTTGGCTCACGCCGTCTGACGGCGCCTGCGCCCCGCGTACCTACGGAGAAAAAGACACCCATGGATCGCCTCGACAACACCGTCCGCCCCTACGCCTGGGGTTCGACCACCGCCATCCCCCGCCTCCTTGGCGTGGAGCCGACCGGTGAGCCCCAGGCGGAGATGTGGATGGGCGCCCACCCGGGCGCACCCTCGCGCACCTCGCGCGGGCCGCTCCACGAGGTGATCGACAAGTCCCCCGAGCAGGAGCTCGGCGCCCGCACCGTCGCCAAGTTCGGCCCCCGGCTGCCCTTTCTGCTGAAGATCCTTGCCGCGGGTGCCCCGCTCTCCCTCCAGGTGCACCCCGACCTGGCGCAGGCGAAGGAGGGCTACGAGGACGAGGAGCGCCGCGGCATCCCCCTTGACGCCCCCCACCGCAACTACAAGGACGCCAACCACAAGCCCGAACTGATCTGCGCCCTCACCGAGTTCGACGGCCTGTGCGGCTTCCGCGCCCCCGACGAGGCCGCCGAACTGCTCGCAGGCCTCGACGTGGACTCCCTCAAGCCCTACGTCGACCTGCTGCACGCGCACCCTGAGGACGCCGCCCTGCGCGAGGTCCTCACGGCGGTCCTGACCGCCGACCCCGAGGAGATGGCCCACACGGTCACCGAGACCGCGGCCGCCTGCGCCCGCCTCGGCGGCGCCTACGCCCCGTACGCGGACCTCGCGCACCACTACCCCGGCGACCCCGGCGTGATCGCGGCCATGCTGCTCAACCACGTACAGCTCCAGCCCGGCGAGGCCCTCTTCCTCGGTGCCGGCGTCCCGCACGCCTATCTGACCGGCCTCGGCGTCGAGATCATGGCCAACTCCGACAACGTCCTGCGCTGCGGCCTGACCCCCAAGCACGTCGACGTCCCCGAACTGCTGCGCATCGTCCGCTTCGAGGCGGGCGACCCCGGCGTGCTGCGCCCGGAGGCGTCCCGCGACGGCGAGGAGGTCTACGAGACCCCCATCGACGAGTTCCGCCTGTCCCGCTACGTCCTCCCCGAGGGCACCGCCGCACACGACCTGACCCGCCCGACCCCGCAGATCCTGCTGTGCACGGCGGGTTCCGTACGCGTCGGCGAACACCTCCTCGCCCCGGGGCAGTCCGTCTTCGTACCGGCGGACGAACCCGCCGAGGCCTCCGGGGCCGGCACCCTCTTCCGGGCCACGGTCGTCGCCTGACGCACAGCCGCACGCCGTCCGACGCCGGTCCGGCGCACCACCGCGCCGGACCCGGCTGCAACAATGGCCCACCGGCAAAGGACGGGCAAAACCCTGGGCGCGCTACGCGAGTAGGACGATCCAGGGCAGGACGGGAACGAAGGGACAACGCGGACACATGAGCGCGTCAGGCGGCAGCAAGGCGATCGTGGCGGCACTCGGCGCCAACCTCGCGATCGCGGCATCGAAACTCGTGGCGTTCGCCTTCAGCGGCTCGTCCTCGATGCTCGCCGAGGGCGTCCACTCGCTCGCCGACTCCGGGAACCAGTTCCTGCTGCTGATCGGCGGCAAGCGGGCCCAGCGCGAGGCGACCCCGCAGCATCCGTTCGGCTACGGCCGCGAGCGCTTCATCTACGCCTTCCTGGTCTCGATCGTCCTCTTCTCGATCGGCGGCATGTTCGCCATCTACGAGGGCTACGAGAAGATCCAGCACCCGCACGAACTCGAGCACTGGTACTGGCCGGTGGGCGTCCTCGTCTTCGCGGTGATCGCCGAGGGCTTCTCCTTCCGCACCGCCATCAAGGAGTCCAACGAACTGCGCGGAACGATGTCCTGGGCGCAGTTCATCCGCCGCGCCAAGGCACCCGAACTGCCCGTCGTCCTCCTGGAGGACTTCGGCGCGCTGATCGGTCTGGTGCTCGCCCTCGGGGGCGTCGGCCTCGCGGTGCTCACCGGCGACGGCATCTGGGACGGCATCGGCACCGTCTGCATCGGTGTCCTCCTCGTCTCGATCGCCCTCGTCCTCGCCGCCGAGACCTCGTCCCTGCTCCTCGGCGAGGCCGCCGGCCCGGACGTGATCAGGAAGATCGAGTCGGCGACCGTCGACGGCGAGACCGTCACCGGCATCATCCACATGCGCACCCTGCACCTCGGCCCCGAGGAGCTGCTGGTCGCCGCCAAGATCGCCGTCCGGCACGACGACACCGCCGCCCAGGTCGCCACCGCGATCGACGCCGCCGAGGCCCGGATCCGCACCGCCGTCCCGACAGCGCGGGTCATCTACCTGGAGCCGGACATCTACAGCGAGGCGGAGGCGGCCAAGGGCCCGGACCCCGAGGCGACGCCCGGGGGACCGGACCGGACCGCCGGCCACTGACCCTCACACCTGGACGGGCCACGGCGGCGCGGGCGGCACGACCCGCCTCCTGCGCACCGCCACGGCGCCGATCCCCAGGCCGATCCCCGTGGCGGCCAGGACCAGTCCGAGCAGCCCGCACAGGAGCCAGCCCACCAGCCGGCCCGGACCCCCGACGACGCGCCCCTTCACATCGCCGACGGCCACCGTCCCCTGGTGGCCGTCGGTCGCGAAGAACCGAGAGTCCATGGAGTCGACCCGATGGTCGCCCAGCACGAACAGCCGGTCCTCGGGCACCTTCACGTCGTACGGCCGATGCACACCGTCGGCGATGCCGTCCTTCACATACGGCTCCACCAGTGGCCGCCCGTTGACGGTGATGTGTTCGTCCGTGCCCTTGCCGCAGCACACCACGTGGTCGCCGCCCACACCGATCACCCGCTTCAGCACGGCCGCGCCGTTGTAGCGGTCCGGCGTCGCGAAGAGGATGACGTCCCCTCTGCGTATCTTGTCCCCGTCCGACCGCCGTACGACGAGCTGCTTGCCGACGCCATAGGTCGGCTCCATGCTTCCGCCGCTCACCGTGACGGTCGTATAGGCCGACCGCACATACAGCAGGGAACCCACCTACAAGAGCAGCCCCAGTGGCAGCGTCAGCCAGGCCGCGAGCGCCAGTCCCCGTCCCTTGCCCATCGTCATCCCCTCCCCGCGCGGCCCCTCCGCACGCGCAGAGGCTAACGACCTCCGTGTGTCGGCTGAGTGCCGCCCCTCGACGCCCGCCTGACACCTTCCTCACACGGCACACCGCCGCGATCGACCGATCCAGCACCCCCGACGGCCAGACGTCTCCCTGATCGTCCGAACGCAAAGCCATGGAAACGCCCTGCTCATCCGGCTTTGCAGGTTCCCGTCGCCCCGCTTCGGCCGGCGCGCGGTCCGTTCCGCCGCACCCCCGATGTGTCCGGAGGCGGACTGGGGACGGCTGGGTTGCTCGGTGTAGCTTGGGACGGAGCCAGACGTCGCTGCTGATGGCGGTCGGGCGGCCCAGCGCGGGCCGGCCGAGGGAGAGAGGGCCTCCGACGGACTGCGCTGCGCGCACGTGGGCATGCCTGTGTCCTCTTCGGGCACCCCTGTGTCCGCCGCCGCGCAGACCAGCCCTACCCACCTCGCCCCGACTCCGAGGAGCACCTCGCAATGACGACTGTCGACAACCGACAGGACTTCAAGGTCGCCGACCTCTCCCTGGCCGAGTTCGGCCGCAAGGAGATCACTCTCGCCGAGCACGAGATGCCCGGTCTGATGGCGATCCGCAAGGAGTACGCCGAGACGCAGCCCCTGGCCGGCTCCCGCATCACCGGCTCCCTGCACATGACCGTCCAGACCGCCGTGCTCATCGAGACGCTGGTGGCGCTCGGTGCGCAGGTCCGCTGGGCCTCCTGCAACATCTTCTCCACCCAGGACCACGCGGCCGCCGCCATCGCCGTCGGCCCGAACGGCACGCCGGACAACCCCCAGGGCATCCCGGTCTTCGCCTGGAAGGGCGAGACGCTGGAGGAGTACTGGTGGTGCACGGAGCAGGCGCTGACCTGGCCGGGCACCCCCACCGGCGGCCCGAACATGATCCTCGACGACGGCGGTGACGCCACTCTCCTCGTCCACAAGGGCGTCGAGTACGAGAAGGACGGCAAGGTCCCGGCCGTCGAGACCGCCGAGTCCGACGAGCACCGCGTCATCCTCCAGCTGCTGCACCGCACCCTGGGCGAGACCCCCCAGAAGTGGACCCAGCTGGCCTCGGAGATCCGCGGCGTCACCGAGGAGACCACGACCGGCGTCCACCGCCTGTACGAGATGCAGCGCGACGGCGTCCTCCTGTTCCCGGCGATCAACGTCAACGACGCCGTCACCAAGTCGAAGTTCGACAACAAGTACGGCTGCCGCCACTCCCTGATCGACGGCATCAACCGCGCCACCGACGTCCTCATCGGCGGCAAGACCGCGGTCGTCTGCGGCTACGGCGACGTGGGCAAGGGCTGCGCGGAGTCCCTGCGCGGACAGGGCGCCCGCGTGATCGTCACCGAGATCGACCCGATCTGCGCGTTGCAGGCCGCCATGGACGGTTACCAGGTCACGACCCTCGACGAGGTGATCGACAAGGCCGACATCTTCGTCACCACGACGGGCAACAAGGACATCATCATGGCCTCGGACATGGCCAAGATGAAGCACCAGGCGATCGTCGGCAACATCGGCCACTTCGACAACGAGATCGACATGGCCGGCCTCGCCAAGGTCCCGGGCATCGTCAAGGACGAGGTCAAGCCGCAAGTCCACACCTGGACCTTCCCCGACGGCAAGACGATCATCGTCCTCTCCGAGGGCCGCCTGCTGAATCTGGGCAACGCCACCGGTCACCCGTCGTTCGTGATGTCCAACTCCTTCGCGGACCAGACGCTGGCCCAGATCGAGCTGTTCACCAAGCCCGACGCGTACCCGACCGGCGTGTACACGCTGCCCAAGCACCTCGACGAGAAGGTCGCCCGCCTCCACCTGGACGCGCTCGGCGTGAAACTGACCCAGCTGCGCCCCGAGCAGGCCGCGTACATCGGCGTCGACGTCGAGGGCCCGTACAAGTCGGACCACTACCGGTACTGACAGGACCACCTCGGTACCGACCACCGATACCGGCACCGGTACCGACCAGGCCCTCAGGCAGGCCCCCGCACCCCCGTGTCGGGGGCCTGCCCCTTTGGCCCGATCGGCCGGACCAGCCCGTCACACCCCAGGACCCCCATGCCCCGCGGCCGATATTCCCTTCACGACCCGCACGACGACACCCTCCTCGCCGAAGAACACTTCCAGTGCGCACCCGGCCCCTCGGGCTGGCGCTATGTCTCGCAAGTGACCACCCCCTCCGGCGACCACGCCGGCTCCGTCGACCTCGCTCTCGACGAGCTCGGCCGTCCCATCCGCCTCGAACTGCACGCCGCGAGCTGGCAGGTGCGGGGCGCCGCTCTGGACGGCGTCACCTGGGTCCGCACCGACCCCACCGGCACCCACGCCACCGAAGGCAACGTCCCCGCCCACGCCTTCACCGGCACCTCTCCCGCTTTCCTCGTCGCCACCGCCCGGCTGCTGCGTCTCACCCCCTCCTCCGCGGCGACGCGCGTACGCCTAGTCGCCTTCACCGATCCGGTCCTCGCCCCCCGCACCGTGGACCAGTCCTGGGCTCTGATCGCAAGAGAAGCACACCCCACTGACAACGACCCTCTGATCGTTGACGAATACCAGGTCACAGCCCTGGACACGGGGGAGCGGCACACCGTCCACATCACGGGTGACGTCGTCCTCGCGGCGCCCGGCGTCGAGCTGGAACACCTCGAATCACCGCCGTCGGCGTTCAGCTGACGAGGGGCCTGCGCCGACCGGTCACGTGGGGGGCACGAACCCGGTGGCAGGGCGGTCCGCCTGCGCTGACGCGGGCCGCAGGTCTTCTCGCGGGTCGGTGGTCGAGGCCTGAGACCTGACATATGTCTGCGGCCGGACGGCCATTCCGGACCAATCGTCCACACCGGTCGGGCCCGTCGCCCCCTCGGCCTCGTAGGACCCGGGAGCCGCCCACGGACTCGCCTCACCCCGCGGGACGGCAGCGTGCCCCGGCGCGGGAGCCTGCACAGGAGCAGGGGCATGCCTGGCCGGCATCCCCTGCGCCTCCACGGCTGTCTCTGCGCCCTGGCCACCGAGCGCCCGCCGCGTCTCCCTGGCCTGGCGTTCCTGCACCACCGCCGCCAGATACGCGGCCGGCGGGACCTCGCGCGGCGCCGGCGTCCCCGTACGGGCTGCGAGGTCCGAGGCGAGACGTTCCGCCATCGCCCAGCCCACCTGCGGATCCAGGGACTGCATCCGCGTCAGGTACTGCCGGATCGCCAGCCACAACCCGTCCGGCACCGCGGAAAGATCCAGCTCGGCGAACCGGCCGGAGAGCCAGGGCGGCGGCGGGGGGACAGGGGCCGTACGCCCCGCCGGCACCCGCTCCCGCACGACCAGCGTGCCCGCGAACACATCCCCGAGGCGCCTGCCCCGGGCCGACACCAGCGAGGCGATGCACGCGACGACCCCGAATGTCATCAGGATCTCGACCACCCCGACCGCACCCCGGACCAGGGCGTGACGGAACCGGGTCGGTCCTCCGTCGTCCCGCACCACGCGCAGCCCGCAGGCGAGCTTGCCCAGCGAACGGCCGTGGGTCAGGGTCTCCACGGCGATCGGCCCGCCCACCGGGACAAGAACGAAGACCGCGATCGACAGCGCGATCTGCGCGGCGTCGTCCAGACCGGACGTCGACGCCACCAGAGCGATCATCACGATGACGTAGGCGGTGACAGCCACCACCAGGTCGAGCACCACCGCGAGCACCCGGCTCGGCAGTTTCGCGGGGCGCAGCTCAAGCGCCACGGCCTCGCCCGTCACCAATTCACTCATGCCCCGCGTCCTTCCCCTGACCCACCCCGGGACAGGACAGTCTGCCAAGCTGTGGGCGCATCGCGCTCCAGTGCGACAAGCTGACACGCAGTACGAGAGGACGAGGAGCAGCCCGACCCATGGACCTCGACGTGTTCGTGTCCGCCCACAGCGCCGAATGGGACCGCCTCGAGGCTCTGCTGCGCCGCCAGCGCCGCCTCACGGGAGCCGAGGCGGACGAACTCGTCGCCCTCTACCAGCGCACCGCGACCCATCTCTCGCTGGTCCGGTCCAGTGCACCGGACCCCCAGCTCACGGGCCGGCTCAGCCAGCTGGTGGCACGCGCGCGTGGTGCCGTGACGGGCACGCGCCGTGCCTCGTGGCGCGATGTCACCCGCTTCCTCACCCATGGATTTCCTGCCGCGGTCTACCGCTCGCGCCGCTGGTGGGTACCCACCGCGTTGCTCTCCACGGTGATCGCCGCGCTCCTCGGGTGGTGGATCGGCACCCACCCGGAGATCCAGTCCTCGATCGCGGCCCCTGGCGAACTGCGCAGCCTGACCCGCCCCGGCGGCGAGTACGAGACCTACTACTCGAGCCATCCCGCCGCCGCCTTCGCTGCCCAGGTGTGGACGAACAACGCCCGGGCCGCCGCGATGTGCCTGGTCCTCGGCATCTTCCTGGGCCTGCCGGTCCTCTGGATCCTCCTCGAGAACATGCTGAACCTGGGCGTGGGTCTCGGCCTGATGTCCTCGGCGGGCCGTCTCGACACCTTCCTAGGACTGGTCCTCCCGCACGGTCTCCTGGAGCTGACGGCCGTCTTCGTGGCCGCCGGCACGGGGCTACGACTCGGCTGGACCCTCATCGATCCGGGTCCCCGCACCCGTCGTAGCGCTCTCGCGGAGGAGGGCCGGGCGGCCCTGGGCATGGCGATCGGCCTCGCCCTCGTCCTCTTCGTGTCGGGCGCCATCGAGGGCTTCGTGACCCCTTCCGGCCTCCCCACATGGGCGCGGATAGCCATTGGCGTCCTCGCCGAGCTGGCCTTTCTCACGTATGTGTTCGTCCTGGGCGGGCGTGCGGCACGGGCCGGTGACACGGGCGACCTGGACGCGCACGAGCGCAGTGCGACCGTCCCCAGCGCGGCGTGACGCGGAGGCGGCCCGTCGGATGTGCGTCGCACTCCGTTGACCTGCTAGTCTCCTCTTCGCCGCGCAAGACCTGTTGACACGGGTTGAGCGAGGAGGTAGATTCGAACAGTTGCCTGGAGGTGGACCTCCACCCCGGGATCAACCGAGAACATCTATCTGCTCCTGGTACTTCAATTCCATGGAGCCCCTCCCGATGATGCAGAAATGGACGCCGGTCAATCGGCCCCGAAACTTCTGATAAAGTCGGGAAAGCCGGAAAGGGAAACGCGGGAGCGGGAACCTGGAAAGCGCCGAGGAAATCGGGTCGAGAAAAGATCTGATAGAGTCGGAAACACCGAAGGGAAGCGCCCGGAGGAAAGCCTGAGAGAGTCTCTCGGGTGAGTAC
>NZ_JBFAWW010000003.1:0-72565 GCF_040680495.1 Streptomyces sp. NPDC052036
CTTGGTCTCGATACCGAGGGACAGCGGGGTCACGTCCAGGAGCAGGACGTCCTTGACCTCACCCTTGAGGACACCGGCCTGGAGCGAGGCGCCGATGGCGACGACCTCGTCCGGGTTCACGCCCTTGTTGGCCTCCTTGCCGCCGGTCAGTTCCTTGACCAGTTCGGCGACGGCGGGCATACGGGTCGAGCCACCCACGAGGACGACGTGGTCGATCTCGTTGATGGAGATGCCGGCGTCCTTGATGACGTTGTGGAACGGCGTCTTGCAGCGCTCCAGCAGGTCGGCCGTCAGCTGCTGGAACTGGGCCCGGGTGAGCCTCTCGTCCAGGTGCAGCGGGCCCTCGGCGGACGCGGTGATGTACGGCAGGTTGATCGAGGTCTCGGTGGACGAGGACAGCTCGATCTTGGCCTTCTCGGCGGCCTCACGGAGGCGCTGGAGGGCCATCTTGTCCTTGCCGAGGTCCACGCCGTGGCCGCTCGCGAACTGCTTGACCAGGTAGTCGACGACGCGCTGGTCCCAGTCGTCACCACCGAGGTGGTTGTCGCCGTTGGTCGCCTTCACCTCGACGACGCCGTCGCCGATCTCCAGCAGGGACACGTCGAAGGTGCCGCCACCGAGGTCGAAGACGAGGATCGTCTGGTCGTCCTTGTCCAGGCCGTAGGCCAGCGCGGCCGCGGTCGGCTCGTTGACGATACGCAGGACGTTCAGGCCCGCGATCTCGCCGGCCTCCTTGGTGGCCTGACGCTCGGAGTCGTTGAAGTACGCCGGGACGGTGATGACCGCGTCGGTCACCTTCTCGCCCAGGTACGCCTCGGCATCCCGCTTCAGCTTCTGCAGGATGAACGCGGAGATCTGCTGCGGGTTGAAGTCCTTCCCGTCGAGCGCGATCTTCCAGTCGGTGCCCATGTGACGCTTCACGGACCGGATGGTCCGGTCGACGTTGGTGACCGCCTGACGCTTGGCCACCTCACCGACCAGCACCTCGCCGTTCTTGGCGAAGGCGACGACGGACGGCGTGGTCCTGGCGCCTTCGGCGTTGGTGATGACGGTGGGCTCGCCGCCCTCCAGAACGCTGACGACGGAGTTAGTCGTGCCCAGGTCGATGCCGACCGCACGTGCCATTTCGATTCCTCCAGTGACTTGAGTGGAACAGGCTCAAGGATGCACGAGGGATCGCAAAGCGTCAATAGACCTGAGTCGACCGGACTCAACTTTCATCCGGCACAGCACGGCAATGACGGGAAAGCACCAGGTCAGAGTGGGTGAGACGGGCGGGTCAGCCGGTGTTCAGACGTCCGCCCCGGCGCCCTCCAGCAGCCGGGCGAGGCTGGTCACCTGCCCGTCGATCTCCCGGGCACACCCCCCCAGCTCATGGTGCGGCCTGCCCCAAGGGTCCGCGATGTCGTCCTCGTGCGGAGCGACCGGGGCGACGCGGCCCCGGCGGGCGGCCACGGCCGCCACCGTTGCGCCGATCCGGCCGTCGATCCGGCCGTCGTCCGGCGGCAGCGCGGCCCCGGCCGCCAGCCGGACGAACTCCTTCAGGGTGAAGCAGCGCCGCAGCGCCACCGGGGCGAGCCGCACGGCCGCCTCCCGGTGCTCGCGGGCCAGCCCGAGGACCAGCGCCGCGTCCGCGACCAGCTCCACGCCGAGCGGCCGGGCCACGAAGCCCGAGCCGTCGCCGCCCAGCTCCTCCAGCAGGACCCGGGTGGCGCGCTCCATGCCGGCCCGAGGCCACGCCTGGGTGCCCGCGCTCTCGGGGAGCACGGCCGAACCGGGCCGCAGTCGCGCGGCCAGCAACCGCTCGGCCAGCACCGAGCGGTGCACATTGCCCGTACAGACGAACAGAACCCGGGTCATGCCCCGCCGTCCCGCATCACGATCCGCCCACGCCACGCGCCGCCGGGGGCGCGCCGGCCCCGCCCCGGGGGGTCGAGGCGCGGGGAGCGGGCAGCTCGCCGAACCTGCCGTAGGGGCCGTACCGGTCGCCTTTCGGGGCCGGGTCCATGTTGAAGACGGTGCCGAGGACGCGGACGCCCACCCGCTCCAGCGACTCGGCGGCGAAGCGGACCTGGTCCCGGCCGGTGCGCGCCGCGCGGACGACGAGCAGCGCGCCCTGGGCGAGCGAGGCGAGTCCGACGGTGTCGGCGACCGGCAGCAGCGGCGCTGTGTCCACGATCACGACCTCATAGCTGTCCGCCAGCTCGCGCAGCACCTCCTTCATCCGCGCCGACGCGAGCAGCTCGGTGGGGTTCGGCGGGACGGCACCGCTGGTGAGCACCGCGAGCCGGCCGCCGCCCTCCTGGAGCACGTCCTCGATCCGGGCCTGCCCGATGAGGACCGTGGTCAGACCGGCGTCCTGGACCAGACCGAAGGCCCCGGCCACACAGGGACGGCGCAGATCGGCGTCGACCAGGCAGGTGGACACGCCCGCCTCGGCGAGCGAGAGGGCGAGGTTCGCCGCGGTGTTGGTCTTGCCCTCGCCGGGCACCGAACTGGTCACCACGATGATCCGCGGACGGTCGTCGACCTGCGCGAACTGCAGATTGGCGCGCAACTTGCGGAAGGCCTCGGCACGTTGGGAGTGCACATCGGCGCTGACCAGCGGCTGCTTGGGCGCGCTCTTGTCGTAGGGGATGCTGCCGAGGCCCGGCAGCGCGGTGAACTCGCCCAGCGCCTCACTCGTCTTGAGCGTGGTGTCGAGGTTCTCGCGCACGGCGACGAGCGCGGCCCCGAGCAGCAGACCGGCCAGCGCCCCCGCGGCCAGATTGAGCACCGGGCGGGGCGAGACCGGAACGGCGGGGGCGACGGCCTCCTGGGTGACGCCCAGCGAGACGGGAGAGGCAAGCGTCCCGCCGTACGAGGAGGGCCTCCCGGAGCGCTCGGACCCGGCCGCGCGCCGGGGTGCCTCCAGCCGCTCGACGACATCGCCGAACCGCCCGGCGACCGCGTTGGCGATACGGGCCGCGCGCCGGGGCACGGTGTCCCGGACGGTGATGTCGATGAGCACGGTGTTGAGCGGGGCCTCGGCGGTGATCCGGGAGGCCAGTTCCTCGGGGGTGGTGCGCAGACGCAGCTTCCTCACCACGAACCCGGTCACCTGACGTGTCGTCACAATGGCTGCGTACGACTGGACTCGCGCCTGCGAGAAACTCTGACCCTGGTTCAGCTGGGCGGTGTCGTCACCGGTGCGGGTGGCGACGAAGAGCTGGGTCCGGGCCTCATAGACGGGGGTACTCAGCGCCGTCGCGGCGAACGCCGCCCCGATCGTGAGCACCAGACAGACCAGGACGGTCGGCCAGCGTCTGGCAAGAGCCTTCAGGAATCCGTGGAGATCCAAGCTGCACCCCTCATAGAACCAAGAGAACCGCCCGAATTGAGGCGTTCCGTTCCCTGTGCGCACAGCCGAAGATAGGGACTCGCGCGCACCAACCGGGGGAGGCGGCGCATGTCGGCCCGGCAAACGACCCCGGCGACGCACACCACCCCGTCACTCCATCGGCACGATCGCGTGGGCCATCGAGGAAGCGAGTACTCCCCCATCCGGTGACTTCTGGGCAGTACCGGGTCCGTCGCAGCCAAATGTCCCATTTATTCGATGTATCCAGGTTTTACTTACGGCCGACGCAGCAGCCGCCTGGCCCGGACCGAAGTCGAGGAGAGTGAACAAGATGACGTCATCGCCCAGATGGCGGTGCGCACTGGCATCCGCAGCAACGGCTGCTGTGCTCGTGACCGCACCGCTGATGGGGGCCCAGACCGCCCACGCGCAGTACCCGCCGCCGCCCCCCGCCCTGACCCTCAACCTGACCACGGTGCGGATCGGCGGGACGCTGACCTTCCACGCCACGGGCTTCGCTCCTGCCACGGGTTCCCTCCCTACGCGGTTCATCACCGCCCAGGTGGAGTCGCGTCCGGTCGTCGTCCTCGGACACTTCCCGATCCACGCCGACGGAACGGTGGACGGCACCGTGACCATCCCGAGGAGGGTCCACACCGGCTTCCACACCTTCCGCGTCGTCGAGCACAACCCCCGTATGAGCGCCGCGGTCCGTATCCGGGTGATGCCCAGGCTCGGCGCGCCCGGCGGACCCGGCGGACCCGGCGGACCCGGCGGACCCGGCGGACCCGGCGGTGGTCACGGTGGTCACGGCCGCCACGGCTCTTGGGAACACTCCGGGCACCGTGCGGGCCTCGCGGCCACCGGCAGCGAGAAGGCCCTGGCCGTCGGCGGCACCGCGGCGGGCCTGATCGCGGCGGGCGGCGGCACCATGCTGGCCGTACGCCGTCGCCGCAGTTCATGACGGAGCAGGGCACCCCTCCCGCGGCATCACGGCGTCCCGGCGGCCCCCGCCGGGACGCCGTCCGCGTGCCCGGCGACGGCCCGCCCGGCGCGGAGGCCCGGATCCGCCGGCGCGTGCTCAAGGCCGCCCTGCTGACCGTCGCCGCGCTCCCGGTGGCCGCCGCCGTCTGGATCGGGGTCACCGGAGTGTTCGCCCGCTCCGAGCTGGTGGCGGCCCAGCGGGACCTGGAGGCGCTACGGCAGCCGGCGATGTCCGCCCAGTCCTCCCACTTTGCCCGGCAGCGGCTGGCGGCGGTGCGTTCCGCGGCCGTGCACGCCGCCCGGGCGCACCGCCTGAGCAGCGGCCCGGCCTGGTACACGGCGGCCCTGCTGCCCGTCGCCGGGGAGCCGCTCAGCACCGTGCGCGGGGCCGCGTCCGCGGCGGACCGGCTGGCCGGCGAGGTCCTGACCCCGCTGGCGGGCGCCCTTCCGGCGGCCGCCCCGGACGGCCACGGCGGCGGGATGGCGAAGGCCCTCATGGGACTGCGGCAGTACGCGCCGCGGCTGGTGCGGGCCGCACAGGTCACGGCCGAGGTACGGGCCGATGTGCACCGGCTGCCCGGGACCACCTGGCTGTCCGCCGCCGACCGGGCCCGCGACCGGCTCGCCCGGCAGCTGGACCGCCTCGCGCCCGTGATGACCGATGTCTCCGTGGCGGCCCGTGTCCTGCCGCCCATGCTCGGCGCGCAGGGGGAGCGGCACTACTTCCTCGCCTTCCAGAACATCGCCGAGGCACGCGGCACCGGAGGTGTGCCGGGGGCCTTCGCCGTGCTGCGGGCCGACCGGGGCCGGCTGTCCTTCGAACGGTTCGGCAACAACACCGAGATGTCCACGGTCGATGCGGACCTCGACCTCGGGCCCGACTTCACGGCCCGCTACCAGGGCGACGCGCCCACCCGGGTGTGGGCCAACTCCAACATGAGCCCGCACTTCCCCTACGCCGCCCGCATCTGGGCGGCGGCATGGCGCAAGCACACCGGGGAACGGGTGGACGGCGTGCTCGCCGTCGACCCGGTCACCCTGAGCCGTTTCCTCCAGGTCACCGGGCCGGCCCGCACGGCCGACGGCACCGAGCTGACCGCCGCCAACGTCGTGGACCTCACCGAGCGGACCAGCTACGCGCGCTACGGCGACCTCACCCGGCGCAAGGCGTTCTTCGTGGAGGCGGCCCGTGCCGCCGCCGGGCGGCTGATGGCCGCGGCCGACGACGCCCGGACGCTGCCGGGACTGCTGCTCGCCGCGCACGGCGCCGAGCGGGACGGACGGCTGAAGGTGTGGAGCGCCCACGCCCAAGAGCAGCAGCTCCTCGCGTCCCGCCCTTACGCCGGCACGCTCCCGGACACCCCGGGCCCCTTCGCGGGCCTGGTGGTGAACAACGCGGCGGGCTCCAAGCTGGACTACTACCTCGACCGGAGCCTGGCGTGGCAGGCGGAGGGGGACGGCTGCGCGGCCGGCGACCGCCCGGTCACCGCCACCGTGACCCTGGCCAACCGGGCCCCGGCCGCCGGCCTGCCCTCCTATGTCACGCTGCGGGAGGATCACCCGCCCTACCGCACCAGACCGGGCGACAACCGCCTGCTGGTCTCGTACTACGCGGGTGTCGGCGCCACCCTCACCGGCGCCGAGCTGGACGGCCGCCCGGCGATGCTCTCGCCCGGCGTCGAACGCGGCCACTCGGTGTTCACCCTGGACCTGGAGCTGCCCGCCCGCTCCCGGCGCACCCTGGTCCTGCATCTGCTGGAACCCCACGCCGACCGCACCCCCACGCTGCTGCGCCAGCCCCTGGTCACCCCCGTGCGGACGGTCCTGAAGCCGGGCGGTGCCTGCCATGCGTGACCGTACGAGACCGGCCCTGCCCAGAGCGGCCCTGCTGGCCGGGGCGCTGCTGTTGGTGTCGTGCGCCGCGGGGGGCCCGGCCCCCGGCCCCTCTCCGGCGCCCGCGGCGGACCGCAGTCCCGGCCGCTCTCCGGCCCCCGCCGCGGGCGCGCCCGCCGCGCACCGGGCCGTCGAGCGGCTGCGGGTCAAGGTGCTGGAGACCCTTGCGCACAACCCCGCCGCGTTCACCGAGGGCCTCGAACTGGCCGGCCGCACGCTCTACGAGGGCACCGGCATCTCCGGCGGCTCCTGGGTGCAGGCCGGGCCCCCGGGCCGGAAGCCCACGGTGCGCGCGACCCTGCCCGAGCCGCTGTTCGGCGAGGGGCTCACCGTGCTCGGCCGGACCCTGTGGCAGCTCACCTGGCGGGACCGGATCGCCGTCGAGCGCGACGCCACCACCCTGAAGGAGCTGCGCCGCGTCCGGTACCCGGACGAGGGCTGGGGGATCTGCTTCCAGAAGGACCGGCACCGGCTGGTGACAAGCGACGGCTCGGCCCGGCTGACGTTCCGCGACCCGCGTACGCTCGCGGCCACGGGCCGGGTCACGGTCACCGAGAACGGCGCTCCGCTGACCCGGCTGAACGAGCTGGAGTGCGTCGGCGCCGCCGTGTACGCCAATGTGTTCTCCACCGACCGGATCGTGCGGATCGACCCGGCCACCGGCGCGGTGACCGCGGACATCGACGCCTCGGGCCTGGTGCGGGCGGACGGACTCGCCCCCGGGGCCGTACTCAACGGCATCGCGGCCGTCCCCGGGACGGACCAGTTCCTCATCACGGGGAAGTACTGGTCCAGAATGTTCCGTGTGACGTTCGCCCCGGTCGGCGGCGCGGGCCGCTGAGCCCGGCGGCAGGGCCACAGCGACGCAGATCACCGCTTGCGCCACTACAGTGCGGCGGCATAAGTGGGTAGTCTCAGACGGACTGCATAAGTTACCGCTTAGTAATCGCACCTTCGGAGTACACAGGACGTACATCGAAGGCAACCCCCTCGCAGGCCCGAGGAGCCCCCAAATGCAACTCGCCGCGATCATCGTGTCGCTGGTTCTGATCGTGGTCGGCGTGGCCCTGTTCGCCCGCGCCCTCCTGCAGATCTACAACTTCATGCGGCTCGGCCAGAACGTGCCCGCGGGCACCCGCACCGACGAGCCCGCCCAGCGCACCATCACCGTGGTCAGGGAGTTCCTCGGCCACACCCGGATGAACCGCTGGGGCATCGTCGGTGTCGCGCACTGGTTCGTGGCGGTGGGCTTTTACACCCTGGTGCTGACGATCGTCAACGCCATCGGCCAGCTGTTCAAGGCCGACTGGCTCCTGCCGATCCTCGGCGACTGGGCTCCGTACAACGTCTTCGTCGAGTTCATCGGCACGACGACGACGCTGGGCATCCTGGTCCTGATCGTGATCCGCCAGCTGAGCAAGCCGAACAAGCCGGGCCGCAAGTCCCGCTTCGCGGGCTCCAACTTCGGCCAGGCGTACTTCGTCGAGGCCGTCATCCTCATCATCGGCGTCTGCATCTTCATGCTGCACGCGCTGGAGGGCGCCCAGCACCATGTGAACGGCTACGAGGCGTCGTTCTTCATCTCCTACCCGGTGGTGGCGTGGCTGAGGGGCATGGACGCCTCCACGCTCCAGAACCTCACCTACTTCTTCGCGTGCCTGAAGATCTCCACCTCCTTCATCTGGATGATCACGGTCTCCCTGAAGACCGACATGGGTGTGGCCTGGCACCGCTTCCTGGGCTTCCCGAACATCTGGTTCAAGCGGAACGCGAAGGGTGAGACCGCGCTCGGCGCGCTGCTGCCGATGACGAGCGACGGCAAGCCGATCAACTTCGAGGACCCCGGCGAGGACGACGTCTTCGGCGTCTCCCAGGTCGAGCAGTTCTCCTGGAAGGGCCTGCTGGACTTCTCCACCTGCACCGAGTGCGGCCGCTGCCAGTCGCAGTGCCCGGCCTGGAACACCGGCAAGCCGCTCTCCCCGAAGCTGCTGATCATGTCCCTGCGCGACCACGCGCACGCCAAGGCCCCCTACCTCCTGGCCGGCGGCGGCAAGACCATGGAGGGCGAGGAGAAGGCCTCCGCCGAGCAGCTCAAGGACGTGCCGGCCGCCGCTCTCGCCGAGGCCGAGCGGCCGCTGATCGGCACGGTCGAGGAGAACGGCGTCATCGACCCGGACGTCCTGTGGTCCTGCACCACCTGCGGCGCCTGCGTCGAGCAGTGCCCGGTCGACATCGAGCACGTCGACCACATCGTCGACATGCGCCGCTACCAGGTGATGATCGAGTCCGCGTTCCCGTCCGAGGCGGGCACGATGCTCAAGAACCTGGAGAAGAAGGGCAACCCCTGGGGTCTGGCCAAGAAGCAGCGCCTGGAGTGGACCAAGGAGGTCGACTTCGAGGTCCCGGTCGTCGGCAAGGACATCGAGGACCTCACCGAGGTCGAGTACCTGTACTGGGTCGGCTGCGCGGGCGCCCTGGAGGACCGCGCCAAGAAGACCACGAAGGCCTTCGCCGAGCTGCTGCACATCGCGGGCGTCAAGTTCGCGATCATGGGCGGCGACGAGAAGTGCACCGGTGACTCCGCCCGCCGCCTGGGCAACGAGCCCCTGTTCCAGGAGCTCGGCATGGAGAACGTCATGGCCCTGAACACGGCGTTCGGCGAGGAGCTGGACGACGAGGGCAAGGTCACGGCGGAGTCGAAGAAGCCGAGGTCGGCGAAGAAGATCGTCGCGACCTGCCCGCACTGCCTCAACACCATCGGCAACGAGTACCCGCAGCTCGGCGGCGACTACGAGGTCATCCACCACACCCAGCTGCTCCAGCACCTGGTCGACGAGGGCAAGCTGGTCCCGGTCACCCCGGTCGAGGGCATCATCACCTACCACGACCCGTGCTACCTGGGCCGCCACAACAAGATCTACACGCCCCCGCGCGAGATCATCGGCAAGGTCCCGGGCCTGCGCAACGAGGAGATGCACCGCCACAAGGAGCGCGGCTTCTGCTGCGGCGCCGGCGGTGCCCGGATGTGGATGGAGGAGCGGATCGGCAAGCGCATCAACAACGAGCGTGTCGACGAGGCCCTCTCCCTCAACCCCGACATCGTCTCCACGGCCTGCCCGTTCTGCCTCGTCATGCTGACCGACTCGGTCAACGGCAAGAAGAACGAGGGCAAGGCCAAGGAGTCCGTCCAGGTCGTCGACGTGGCCCAGCTGCTGCTCGACTCCGTCAGGACGCCGGTCGACCCGGCCGGCGAGGCGGAGACGGCGAACGCGCCGGAGCCGGAGCCCGTGAAGTAGCCCGTCCGCCCACCGCCACGAGGAGCCGGAGTCGCCAGCCGAGCGACCCCGGCCCCTCGTGCGTGTGCCGGCAGCCGCGGCGCACCGGCCCCCGTCCCGTGCACACCGGCCCCCGTCCCGTGCACACCGGGTCCGCAGCTCTGCTCATCGGGTCCGCAGCTCTGCTCATCGGGTGAGACTTCCCCGTCTCCCGCGTCGTGCCCCGCTCCCCCGCTGACCGCCGTACAGACTCGATTCGTCCTTTCCGATCCTCCTGGAGGGCGCATGTGGCTGTTCGGGGAGACAATGCCCCACGCACCGACGACGAGACCCGCGCGGACGCAGGTCATCCGAGCGCAGCCACCCGCCGGGCGCCGCACCGGCAAGCCCGCCTGGTACGCGCCCGCGGCCGTCCTCGGCGACGCGGCGGCCGCCGGGGCGCCGGTGTGGGCGGCCTTCGCCCCGGCCGACGGCAGGAACGCGGCGGCGTACGCGACCGTGGCGGCCCTGGCCTGGCTGCTCGTACGGGCCGCACGCGACCGCTACGCCGAACGCCGGCTCGGTGAGCGCGACAACGTCGGCCCCGCGTTCCAGGACTGGCCGGTGCTGATCGGACTGCTCGCGGTGGTACGGGCGGTGACGGGCGAGGAGTCCCCCTTTCTTCTCGCCCTGGCCGCCCTCGTCCCGTGCGCCCCGGCGAGCGTCGCCGTGCACACACTGATCCACCGTCATCTGCTCGCCCGGCGCCGCACCGGCCGGGCCGTCCGCCGGGCCCTGGTGATCGGGGAGGCGGAGGCCGTCGACGGTCTGGTGAGCCATCTCGCCAGACGCACCGACCACGAGTTCGTCGTCGTCGGGGTGTGTCCCATCGGCGACGAGGACCCTCACGACCTGGCCCCGGTCGCCGCCCGGCTGCGACGACAGGCGCCGGCACGCATGTCGGCCGACTCCGCGCCGGTACTGGAGGCGGCCCGGCGGCTCGGCGTGGACGTCGTGGCCGTCGTACCGGGACCGCAGCTGAGCGGAGCCCGGCTGCGGCGGCTGTCCTGGGCCCTGCACGGCGCCCAGTGCCCGCTCGTGGTCGTACCGGGCCTGACCGAGGTGGCCGGACGCCGGGTCGGTGTCTCCTCCGTGGCCGGGCTCACTCTGCTGAACGTGGCCCCGCCGGTGCGCCGGGGGCTGCGCGCGCTGCTGAAGTCGGTGACGGACCGCCTGGGCGCGGCACTGCTGATCGCGCTGCTCTCCCCGGTGTTCGCGGCGGTGGCCCTCGCCGTGCGCCTGGACTCGCCGGGCCCCGTCGTGCACCGGCAGACACGCGTCGGCCGCGGCCGGGTGCCCTTCACCATGGCCAAGTTCCGCACCATGGTCGCCGACGCCGAGCGGCTCCGACACCAGCTGGCCGGGACCAACGAGAACGACGGCCGCATGTTCAAGATGCGCCGCGACCCCCGGGTCACCCGTGTCGGCCGGGTGCTGCGCCGCTACTCCCTGGACGAGCTGCCCCAGCTGTTCAACGTCCTGCGCGGGGACATGTCCCTGGTCGGCCCCCGGCCGCCGCTGCCCGACGAGGTCGCGGGCTACGACGAGGTGGAACTGCGCCGGCTGGCCGTCAAACCCGGGCTCACCGGTCTGTGGCAGGTCAGCGGGCGCTCCGATCTGTCCTGGGACGAGACCGTCGCCCTGGACCTCGGATACGTGGACAACTGGTCCCTGTCCCTGGACGCCGGGGTGCTCGTGCGGACGGTGCGCGCCGTACTGGCGGGCACCGGCGCCTACTGAGCCGCCACAGCGGCCCCCGACCCCCACCACACACCGGCGAACCTCCCGGGAGGGCTCATGCCGTCGACCACCGCCTCCGCCGACTCCCCGAGGCGGGGCCTGCCCGCCGCACGTGCCGCTCTCCGGACGCCCTACGACAGCACGGAGGTCCACGCCCTCGCGGAGCGGCTCCTCGCCTGGGCCGATGACCGGGACTGGGCGGGCCCCGACCCGTACGACGGGCTGACCGGGCCGCTGGGACGGGCGGCCGTGCACCGCGTGCTCCGGCAGGGCCTGCTGCAGACCGTCAAGCGCAGCCCGCTCGATCTGCGCCCCCTCCTCGGCATCCGCCCGCTGCGCACCGCGACGGCCACCGGCACCGCCGCGAGCGCCTGCGCCCGGCTCGCCGCCTCCCCCGTCTGGAGCGAGCGCGCCCTGCGGCTGGGCCGGCGGACGGCGGCCGAGCAGCTGTCCGGGCGCTACGCCGGGCTGTGGCGCTACGAGTTCGACGTGCAGACCCGCTGGGCCCACTACCCCGCCTCGGTCCCGAACCTGGTGGCCACCACCTTCTGCGCGGACGGCTGCCTGGACACCAAAACACTCGACGACCCGGCCGTACTCGCCCTCGCCCACGCGCTGCTGGAACATCTGCACAACGGCGAGTTCTTCACCTACACCCCCGCCGGCGGCGTCCTCGTCCACAACGCCAACCTGATGGGCGCCGCGCTCGCCGCCCGGCTGTCCCGCGCCGGCAGTCTGCCGGGCGGTCTGGCTGACCGCCTGGCCGTCGCCGCCTGCGACGCGGTCGAGGTGAGCCTCGCCGGTCAGCGCGCCGACGGCTCATGGCCGTATGGCGACCGCCCGAACCTGCACTGGGTGGACGGCTTCCACACCGGATATGTGCTGCTGCGCCTGCACCAGGCGGGCAGCCGGCTCGGCATGGACGTCAGGGCCCCGCTCGAACGAGGGGCGCGCCACTATCTGCGGGACCTGTTCGACGGGCCCCTGCCCCGCTACTTCGCGGACGGCCGGCCCCGCCGCGACCCGAACAACGACGCGACGGCGGTACGGATGGCGGCCTGGGCGGCCGAAAGCGGCTTCGCCACCCCCGAGTTCGCGTGCGCCGTACTGGCGGCCGTCGTGGACCGCTACCCCGCCCTCGGCCGTCAGGCCGGGCACCCCCGGGGGAACCGGGCCCTGTGGGAGTCGCCCCGCTGGAGCGCCGCACCCCTGCTGGACGCGCTGACCGCCCTGTACCGCGTCCTGTGCGACGGACCGCAACCCGCCGCCCCCGGGAGTCAGCCGACGGCGGCCGCCTCGTAGCCCGACAGGACGTCCGCGGTCCGTCCCGCGCCCGCCACCGCGTTCCGCTCCCACCACACGGCCGCGCACAGCAGACCGAACACCGCCAGCCCCCGGTCGCGCCGGCCCTGGACATGCTCGGCGACGAACCGGTCCGCGGTCCGCCGGTCGAGGACGTCGTCGAACAACGGCGAGCGCCGCACCTCCCGCCACAGCCGGCTCCCGTGCTCCCGCAGCAGCGACCGCACCGGGGCCCCGAACCCCGTCTTGGGGCGCCGGGCGACGAACTGCGGCACGCCGGACGCCACCGCGGCCGCGCGGAAACGCGCCTTGCCGTCGCCCAGCCGGAGCTGGTCCTCGGCGACGGCACCGAGCGCGGCGGCCACCACCGGCTCGCCCAGGAAGGGCACCCGCAGCTCCACGCTCGCCCGCATCGACGCCCGGTCCGCGTACAGCAGGTTCAGCCCCGGCAGGAACAGCCGCCGGTCGCACTCCGCCAGCGCGGCGAGCGGTGTGCCGCCCGTGTCCAGGACGCCGCCCGCCACCTCGCGGTGCCGTTCGGTGACCGCGTCGAGGCCGACGTACGGGGACAGCGCCGCCCACTCCCGCCCGGAGTAGTACGCCTGCGTCGCCCAGGACCAGTCGCGGGCGCCGAGCTGGAGCAGCCGCCCGAACTTGTCCGCGCGGCCCCGGTAGCGGCGGGGCGCGGGGACCGCGCTGGTGGCTCCGAGGGCGGGGCGCGCCCACGCGGGGAAGCGCTGCAACAGCCAGACGGCCTGGTAGCGCTCGTAGCCGAGGAACAGCTCCTCCACCCCGAGCCCCGACAGCAGCACGGTGGCCTCGCCGCGGGCGGCGTGCGAGAGCTGCAACAGGGCGACGGCGGCGGGATCCCCGAAGGGCACCTCGGTGGTGGCGACCAGTTCCGGGACCCGGCGCAGCACATCGACGTCGAGGTCCACCCAGGTCAGCGGCAGCCCCAGCCGGCGGGCCACCCGGGCCGCGTAGGGGGCGTCGTCCTCGAAGGGCTCCGCGCCGGCCGCCGAGGCGCGGGGGCGTGCGGCGAAGGAGGGCCCCGCGAAGCCGTGCCGGGCCATCTCCACACCGAGCCAGGTACTGTCCAGACCCCCGCTCAGCAGCAGACCCACCGTCACATCCGCGCGCAGCTGCCGGGCCACCGAGGTGCGCACCGCCGTGCCGATGTCCGCGACGGGCGCCGTGGCACCCGCCCGCCAGCGCACCGACACCTCGTCATATCCGGGGGCGCGTACGGCGAGCACCGTGCCGGCCGGTACGGCACGCACCCGCTGCCAGCCGGTCCGCGGCGGCGGTGTCCACAGGAACATGGCGCCCTGGGCCACCGCGACCGGATCGGCGTCACCGGCCAGACCGGCGGCCCGCAGCGGTTCGATCTCACTGGCGAGCGCGACCAGCCGGCCCCCCGCGTCCGCAGCCGCGTACAGGGGTTTGACGCCCAGCCGGTCGCGCCCGTAGCGGACCTCGCCGTCGGGCAGGACGAGGGCGAAGGCGAACATCCCGTCCACCTGGTCGAGCAGCTGTGAGGCGTCCGGTTGCAGCAGAAGCTCGTAGAGGACCTCGGTGTCGCCCTCGGTGGTGAACGCCACCCCCCGCCCGCGCAGCAGCTCACGCAACGGCGGCACGTTGTAGATCTCGCCGTTGTAGACGAGCGTCCCCCGCTCGGGGGCGCCGAAGGGCTGGTCGCTGCGCGGGTCGAGGTCCACCACGGCCAGCCGGCGGAAGTGCAGCTCCGCCCGCCAGCCGCCGCCGTCGAGGTGCAGATGGCCGTCGGCGTCGGGCCCGCGGTGCGCGAGCGCCGCGCACGGGTCCGGGTCCGACGGCCGCCGACGGCGTGCGGCGGCCTGGTTCAGCAGCAGGACGAAACCGCACATCAGGTCACCGCCGTGGCCGCGGCAGGGCCGCCGGGTTTCGGTACCCCGGCCGCGGCACCGGGCCCGGGCGCCGGGCAGCCCAGCGCCCGGGCCAGCGCGGGTGTGGCGGGGGTCGTCTCCACGACGCGGTCCTCGGTGAGCGAGCGGACCGCGCGACAGGCCACCAGGGAACTCCACAGCGCCGAGGGGAAGTCGGCGGCAGCCGCCGCCTCGCCCAGGGGCTCGCCCCGTACCAGCCGGACGAGGCCCCGCATCTCGGCCGCGTGCCCCTTGGGGCCGCCCCGGTAGGCCGTCGTGACCGCCCTGCCCCCCTTCCACACGGTCAGCGAGCGGAAGTCGTCGATCCTGGCCGCCGCCCCGTCGCAGGCGACCTCCAGGAGTTCCTTCGGAGCGCCCGGCGGGGTCAGTCCCCCGTAGACGACGGCGGCGGTCGAGCCGTCGTCGTACGTCAGCTGGAGGGTGACGCTCTGCGCGGTGGCCGCGTCCCGGCCGTCCACGCCGACGGCCCGCACCTCGACCGGCCGGCCCGCCACGAGGAAGCCGGCCGTGTCGATGAAGTGGCAGACCTCGCCGAGCAGCCGGCCGCCCTGCCGGGGGTCGAAGTACCAGTGGTCGGCGGGGAGCCGGCCCGCGAACACCCGGTAGACCACCTGCAGGGGCGCCCCGGTGGGCAGCGCGGCCCGCAGGTCCCGCACCGCGGGCGCGAACCGCCGGTTGAACCCGGCCATCGCCGGGGCGCCCGAGGCCAGCCAGGCGTCGGCCACGTCCTCCAGTTCCGTCTCGGTCAGGCCGAGGGGCTTCTCGCAGTACAGGGCGGCGCCGCCGCGCAGCACCCGGGCCGCGTACCGGCCGTGGCTGTCGTGGCGGCTGAGCACCATCACACAGTCCGCGTCACCGGAGGCGAGACCGCCCTCGACGCTGTCGGCGACGGTCCGGAAACCCCATCGCCGCCCCTGGTGCGCGGCGGACAGCCCCCGTCCGCCGGCGACCCAGGAGAAGGCGACGCCGGGTTGCCGCTTCAGCTCGGGAAACAGTGTCCTGGTGGCGAAGTTGCCCGCGCCGATCGCCGCCAGGCGCAGCGCGCCCCGGGGGGCGGTCCAGGTGCCGACGGCGGCCGGGGCGGCGGGCGGCTCCGGCAGCTCGGCGGTCCCGGCGTAGCGCAGCAGCAGGGCGACACCGCGTCCGCCGGGCGACGACGGCTTCAGCGCCTCGTACGCGTCGGCCGCGTCCTCGACGGGGAAGACCCGCGGGTTCAGCAGCGAGAGGTCCAGCGCTCCGGCCGCCGTCAGCCGCAGCACCTCGGCGAGATTGCGGCGCTCCGTCCAGGGGACATAGCCCTCCGGGTAGGGGTGGCCGCCCTCCTCGAAGCGGGGGTCGTAGCGGCCGGGGCCGTAGGAGCGGGCATAACGGATCGACAGTTCCTTGTGGTAGTACGACGACCGCGGCGGTACGACGCCCACATCGCCGACCACGACCACGGTGGCCCGGTCCCGCGCGAGCTGACCGGCGAACTCCACGGGGTCGGAGCTGGCGGTGGCGGCGGTGATGAGCACCGCGTCCGCGCCGGCGCCCGCCCAGTGCCGCAGGACGGCGCCCGGCAGACCGTCCGCGCTCCGCGGGAAGGCCACGAGCCCCGCCGACTCGGCGAGCGCCACCATGGCGGGGTCGGGGTCGACGCCGACCGCGTCGTAGCCGTAGGCGCGCAGCAGTTGAAGGGTGATCTGGCCCACCAGTCCGAGGCCGATGACGGCGATCCGGGACCCCGGCAGCGCCTCCGCCTGGTGGATGCCCTGGAGGGCGATCGCGCCGACGGTGGCGAACGCGGCCCACCGGGTGTCCACCCCGTCCGGCACCGGGACCACGAGGTTGCGGGGCACCGCGACGATCTCCGCGTGCGACGCGTAGCGGGCCCCGGCCGCGGCGACCCGCATCCCGGGGCGGAGGTCCTCGACGCCCTCGCCCGCCCGCAGAACCGTGCCCGCGCAGGAGTAGCCGAGCTGCACCGGGCGGTCCAGACGCTCCTTGACGGTCCGGTAGGTCTCGGCCAGGCCGGTGCGCCGCACGCTGTCGATCACCTGCGCCACCTGGTCCGGGCGCTGCCGCGCCTTGCCGATCAGGCTCTGTGCGCCGGTCGAGACCGTGGCCCGCTCCGTACCCGCGCTGATGAGCGACCACTCGTTGCGGATCACCACCACCCCTGGGCTCGCTTCGGGGGCGGGAATGTCTCCCACCGTGACGGCACCGGTGCGCGGGGACAGGAGGACTGTTTTCATTTCCTGCCTTTACGGGAGGGAAAACGCCCGCCTCGGGAGCGGTACGTGGGCCACCGCGCACTGTAGGGACGGCCGTGTGACGGAGCGTGTTCCTTGTCCCGGCGAGCGGACCAGACGGCCGAACATCTCCATTCGGCCGGGTGAACACGCCCTCGGCGTGGCCCGGACCGTCGCCGAACAGCGGTTCGCTGGTGCCCGAAGAGCGCTTCTCCCGCTCCCGGACGGCACGGCCGCCCGTGCGGTGCCGCCCCGGCAGCGGTCCGGCGCCGTGCGGAAGGAGACTCGGGTGAAACGACTGATGGTCGTCTACGGAACGAGACCAGAGGCCATCAAGATGGCCCCCGTCATCGAGGCCCTCGACCGGTCGCCGCTCTTCGAACCGACGGTGACGGTGACCGCCCAGCACCGCGGTCTGCTCGACCAGGTGCACGCGCTGTTCGGCATCCGCGCCGACCACGACCTCGACATCCTCAGCCGGCACCAGTCCCTCGCCGACATCACCGTGCGGGTCCTGGCCGGACTGTGCCCCGTGCTGGAGCGGGAGCGGCCGGACGCGGTGCTGGTCCAGGGGGACACCACGACCGCGTTCGCCGGGGCGCTCGCCGCCTTCTACCACCGCGTTCCCGTGGCGCACCTGGAGGCGGGACTGCGCACCGACGACCGGTACGCGCCCTTCCCCGAGGAGATCAACCGCCGGCTCGCGACACAGCTGGCGTCCCTCCATCTGGCGCCCACCGCCCATGCGCGGGACAACCTGCTGCGCGACGGCGTCCCCCCGTCGTCGGTCGTGGTCACCGGGAACACCGTCGTCGACGCCCTGCGCTGGGCGGTCGGGCGTACGGCGCACTACGGCGACCCGGCCCTCGCCGACCTCGACGACCTCCCCCGCCGGGTGCTGCTGGTGACGGCCCATCGCCGGGAGTCCTGGGACGGCGGCATGGAGTCCATCGGCGGTGCCCTGGCCGATCTGGCCCGCAGCGAGCCCGGGCTGCTCATCGTGCTGCCGCTGCACCCCAATCCGGTGGTGCGGGCCGCGATCCTGCCGCAGCTGGCGGGCCTCGACGGCGTACGCCTCACCGAGCCGCTGCCCTACGGCGCCTTCGCCCGGCTGATGAACCGCGCGCATCTCATCCTGACCGACAGCGGCGGCATCCAGGAGGAGGGGCCGGGGCTGGGCAAGCCGGTGCTGGTCATGCGGGACACCACGGAACGTCCCGAGGCCCTGCGGGCGGGCACCTCCCGGCTGGTGGGCACCGATCGCGAGCGCATCGTGAAGGAGGTGCGCCGGCTCCTGCACGACCGGGCGGCCTACGCCGCGATGGCGAAGGCCGTCAACCCGTACGGCGACGGACGCGCCGCGGACCGTACCGTACGGGCCGTCGGGCACTGGCTGGGGCTGTGCCCCCCTCCCGAGGAGTTCCGTCCCGCGCCGGACTCCGCGGAATTCCCGCCCGCGCCGGACTCCGCCGCGTGCGGAGCCGCGGAGCGCGGCGCGGGCGGGCGGGCGTCAGCGCCAGAAGCCGCGGGTGTCGAACACCGCCTTGCCGCGCAGCGCGGTGCGTCTGACGCCGCGGAAGGCGTCGTGGTCCACGAGCAGCACCACGACGTCCGCGTCCCGCACGGCCGTGGTGACGTCGACGAGCCCGACGGTGCCTGTGCGTGCCAGTGACTCGGGCAGTTCCCTGATGTGCGGTTCGGCGACGAGCAGCCGTCCGACCTGGCGTTCGGCCAACTGCGTGACGATGTGCAGGGCGGGGCTCTCCCTCAGGTCGTCGATGTTCGCCTTGAAGGCCAGGCCGAGGCAGGCGATCACGGGGTCCTTGAACCGGCCGGCCGTCCGGACGACCTCGCCCAGCACATAGTCGGGCCGGCCGTCGTTGACCTCGCGGGCCAGCCGGATCAGCCGGGACTGGCCGGGCGCGGTGCCGACGATGAACCAGGGGTCCACGGCGATGCAGTGCCCGCCCACACCCGGCCCCGGACGCAGGATGTCGACCCGGGGGTGGCGGTTGGCCAGGGCGATGACGTCACCGGCGTCGATGCCGAGGTGGTCGCAGACCATGGACAGCTCGTTGGCGAAGGCGATGTTGACGTCCCGGAAGGCGTTCTCGCTGAGCTTGGCCATCTCCGCCGTCGTCGCGTCGGTGAGCAGGCACTCCCCCTTGGTGAACACCTCGTAGAGCGCCCGGGCCCGCTCGGCACAGCCCTCCCCCACCCCGCCGACGACCCGGTCGTTGGTGACGATCTCGATCATCGTGCGCCCCGGCAGCACCCGTTCGGGACAGTGGGCGACCTGTACATCGGGCACCGCGCCCGACTCGTGCGGGAACGACAGATCGGGCCGGTGCTTGCCGAGCCACCGGGACAGCTCCACCGTTGTGCCGGGCGGCGAGGTGGACTCGAGGATCACGAGGTCACCCGGCTTGAGCACGGGCGCCACCGAGGCCGCGGCCGCCCTCACGTACGACAGGTCCGCCGTACGGTCGTCCTGGAGCGGGGTGGGTACGGCGATGATGAAGGCGTCCGCGGGCTCGGGCACCCCCGTCGCCCGCAGCCGCCCCATCGCCACGGCGCCGCTGACGGCCACGGCCAGGTCCGGTTCGACGAAGGGGGCACGGCCGGCGTTGATGAGGCCGACGGTCGCCGGGTTCACATCGACGCCGACGACGTCGATCCCGTTCGTGGCGAGCGCGGCGGCGGTGGGGAGTCCGATATAGCCGAGACCGATCACGCACACAGTGGAGAACACCAGAAGGAATCCTTTCCGGAAATGAGCCGCAGGTGAATTGGCTGAGGGTCTTCCACGGAAAACGAAAAGGCTCGGACAGCATGGCCCCGCCCCTTGTACCTTCCGGCGCAAACGCGCCGCGCATGTTCCGAACGAATCGTTTTCGGCGGGCACAGGCCGTGTCGGGCGCGGGGGCCGTCCGATCGGGTGTAGCTCTACGTATGCACCGGCCGCGGCAGGCCGAGCAGAAAAGCCGAGCAGAAAAGGCACACAGGCGATGAATTCCCGAACCGTTCCGCGAGTCCGGCTGGTGGTGCCGACCAACGGGGAGCGCCCCGAGTACCTGGAACAGTGCCTCGCCTCCGTCGGACGGCAGCGCGAGGCCGTGGAGGTCGTCCTCGTCGGACCCGCCCGGGCCGAGAACGGTCTGCGCGCCGCGGCCGAGCGCCACGGGTGCCGCTTCCTCGTGGAGGAGGAGCGGGGGCTCAGCAACGCGGTCAACCAGGGCTGGCGGGACGCCGGCACGGAGTATCTGGCCTGGCTCGGCGACGACGACCTGCTCACCGGGGACAGCCTGACCGCGGCCCGCGACGCGCTCGACCGGGCTCCGCGGGCCGCCATGGCCTACGGGCGGCTCCGGGTCATCGACGCCGACGACCGCACCCTGTACACGCTGCGTCCGGGCGCCTTCGCCTCCTGGCTCTCCCGGTACGGCCAGAACTTCGTCGGCCAACCCGGCTCCCTCTACCGCCGCAGCGCCGTGCTGCGCGCGGGGATGCTCGATCCGGAGCTGCGCTACGCCATGGACTTCGACCTGCATCTGCGGCTGCGGCAGGGCGGGGGCATGGTGTACCTGCCGCGGGTCCTCGGCTGCTTCCGGGTCCACTCCACCTCCCTCACGGTGACCAACCCCTGCCCCGACGACGAGGGGCGCCGTGTCATGCGCCGCTATCTGGGCCCCACCGCGCTGCGCCTGGAGTCGTGCTGGTGGCCCCTCGCGCAGGGGGTCAGCAAGGTGTGGGGCGCGACGACGAGATGCGGTCTGATCTGACCGGGGAAGGACCCTGACCGCCTACGCCGGCACCCCGGTGCGCGCGACATGGGCGAGATACCAGTCGTACGTGCGCCGCAGGCCCTCCTCGAAGCCGATCCGGTGGTGCCAGCCGGCCGCGTGCAACGCGGACACGTCCAGCGCCTTCCTCGGCATGCCGTCCGGCTCGGACGCGTCGAAGACCAGCGCGCCCTCGTATCCGACGAGGCGCCGGATCCGCTCCGCCAGTTCCCGCACGGAGATGTCCTGGCCCGTGCCCACGTTCAGGAACCGCTTCGCGCGGTGGTGGGCCAGCAGCCAGAGCACCGCGTCGGCCAGATCCTCGACGTGCAGGAACTCCCTGCGGCTGTCCCCGCTCCCCCAGATCACGACCTCCGGCGCTCCGGCCTCGCGGGCCTCGTGCATCCGCCGCAGCAGGGCCGGGATCACATGGGAGGTCTCCGGGTCGAAGTTGTCGCCCTCGCCGTAGATGTTGGTCGGCATGCAGGAGACGAAGTTCCTGCCGGACTCCTCGTGGAGGTACTCGCACAGCTTCATCCCGGCGATCTTGGCGTAGGCGTACGCCTCGTTGGTCGGCTCGGGACGGCCCGTCATGAAGTACTCCTCCCGCATCGGCTGCGGGCAACCCCGGGGGTAGATGCACGAGCTGCCGAGGAAGAGGAACGTCTGCACCCCCGTGTCCCGGGCGGACCAGATCAGGTTGTTCTGGATCTGGAGGTTCTCGTACAGGAACTCCGCGGGACGGGTCATGTTGGCCTTGATGCCGCCGACCCGGGCCGCGCAGTCCACGACGTACGCGGGCCGGTGCGCGGCCATGAAGTCCCGTACGGCCGCCTGGTCGGCGAGGTCGAGTTCGGCACGGGTCCGCAGCACCAGGTCGTCGTACCCCGCCTCGCGCAGCCGCCGGACGACGGCTGCGCCCACCATGCCGGTGTGACCGGCCACGTAGATCCGTGCTCGCGGGTCCATCACGTCCCTCATCCGCCCAGCAGCTCGCACAGCGTGGCCAGCTCGTCCTCGGTGAGGTCGGGGTTGTTGCCGAAGTAGAAGCCGTTGGTGTGGACGAGACCGGCCACCGGGCGCTCGGCGGTGCCGGGGACATGACGGCGGTAGAACGGCTGCCGGGTGATGTCGCCGGCGATGACCGGACGGATCTCCACCCCGGCCGCCTCGAACTCGGCACGGTACTTCCCGGCCAGTTCCGGCGTGCGGCACACCACCGGCATCGCGAAGTTGGACACGAGGTCCATGTGGGACAGCTCGTACTGGTGGACGTCCCCGTTGCCCGCCATGGCCTGGCAAAAGCGCGCGAAGTGGGCCGCGCGGGCGTCCACGATCTCGTCCCAGTACGGGATCTGCCGGTTGCCGATGAACCCGTTGATCTCGGTGGGCCGGAAGTTCGACGCCACATCGTGGAACGTGTACCTGGCGTAGAAGTCGTCCACGTCGGCGTCGGCCCGCAGACTCGCTTGCCGCTCCGGCGGCAGATTGCGGTCCCAGCCGTGCGCCCGGGCGATCACCAGCCGCTCGTGCAGGTCCTCGTCGTCGGTGCAGACCATCCCGCCCTCGACGGTGGACAGATGGTGGCCGACGAAGAAGGAGAACGTCGAGGCGAGCGAGAAGTTGCCGAGCAACGTGCCCGCCGTACGCGACCCGAGCGCCTCGCAGTTGTCCTCCAGCAGCAGCACACCGTGGTCGTCGCACATCACCCGCAGCGCGGGCAGATCGTCGCAGAACCCGAGGACATTGGTCAGGAACAGCGCCCGCAGACCGGCGAGATGCGGCTCCAGGGTGCCCGGCGAGACGTTGAGCGTCTCCAGCTCACAGTCGACCGGCACCGGCTGAAGACCGAGCTGGATGAGCGGCATGACATTGGTCGGCCAGGTCAGGGCCGAGAAGCCGACCCGGTCGCCCCGGCGGAGCCGGCCCTCGTTCAGCAGGGCCTGGATCAGCAGCAGGTCGGCCACGCTGCCGTTGCCGACGAAGACGGCGTGACGGCGTCCCTGCCGGGCGGCGAAGGCCTGCTCGAACGTCCGGCACTGCTCGTTCATGCTCAGCACGTCCTCGCGGAGCACGAACTCGGCGAGGGCGCGCCGGGTCTCGGCCTCGCGGTGGAAGGTGGACTTGATCAGCTTGATCACGGTGAGAACCTCTGCGGCGACACGCGGTGGTGCCCTCGCGCCGACGGCGGCGCCGTCCAGGGGCGGAAGGCTCGGAACAGGGTGGGGACGAGCACGAAGAGGGCGTAGGAGGTGACGGAGCCGATGACGGGGCCCTCCGCTCCCAGTCTCGCCAGGGGGATGGACACGGCGAGGTTCACCGCGGCCATCAGGCTGCAGGCGACCGCCTGGAAGCGGAGCCCCGCCTCGTCCGTCGCCCACATGGTGGCCGGGTAGGCGGCCGCCTGCACGAACAGCAGCGCGGCGAACGCGGTCATGAGGCCGGTCCCCACCTGGATGCGCTCGTGCATCATCCAGGTGCCCGCGAACGGCCCGAGCACGATGATCCCGGCGCCCACGACCAGGCTGCCCGCCGCGAAGCAGACCGTGAAGGCGGCGAGTTGCCGCCGGGGCGCGCCCGGCGAGCGTCTGCGGCGGGCGAACAGGGCCCACAGCGGCAGCCCGGCCGCGCCCAGCAGACTGCTCGCCGGCGCGAAGAACTGGGCGCCGGCCGAGTAGCCGGCCACTGCGGCCGCGTCGGCCGTGTGGCTGAGGACGAGCCGGTCGGTGGCGTAAGCGACGGCGGTGGCCGCGGTGATGACGGTCATGGGAAGGGCCAGATGCGCGATGCGCGCCCGCTCCCGCACCGCCGACGCGCGGACGCTGCCCACGGTCATACCGAGCAGCGGCATACCGAGGTACCGGCCGGCGAGCACCCCGCCCGCGGCGCTCACCAGACACTGCGAGAGAAAGGCCGCCGCGACGAACGCGCCCGTGGGAGCGCCCAGTCGGTCGGCGAGCAGCACGAGCGCGAGCAGCAGCACGCTGCCGGCGCCCTGGAGCAGGAACGCGACGTCGTTGCGGTTCACAGCCAGCAGCACGGATCTGCTCAGCCCGAGCGGCATGCTGCACCCGAACAGCACCGCGGCGACGGCGACCGTCAGGTCCGACCCGGGCCGGGCCGCCTGCCCCAGCAGCGTGTCCCACATCCCGAACAGGGCCAGCATCACGCCCAGGACGGCGATGACGGCTCCCGCGCACATCAGATTGCGCGCCGAGGTGAGGACCGCGCCGCGCACCAGCCGCCGTTCGCGCGAGGTGTCGCGGGCGACGGCCTCCGTGATGGCGGCTCCCGCGCCCAGATCTGTCAGGGGCAGCACCGCGGGCAGTGTGGTGACCAGCGCGAACTGCGCGTAGCCGGGCACCCCGACCGCGCCGACCACGGTGTGCGCGAGGGCCAGACTGGCCACCGCGGTGACAGGGAGCGTCACGGCTCGCGCGCCGATCGACCGGGCGAGGGCACCGGCGAAACGCGGCCTCGGCGAGCCGCTTCCCCCTTCGGGCGTGCGGGCCGCGGGAACCGACACGGCCCCCGACGGCCGCCCGGCCGGGCTCAGACCGCGCGAGGGGCGCGGGGCTGTCACGGCACTCCCGCCTGACGCCCGTGGACGGCCGGCACCTGGGCCGGCGCGGGGATCGTCGCCGCGAGGGACCGCTCGACGCCCCGCAGGGCGTCGAGTTCCGCCTCGGTCATCAGCCGCGCCAGCTCCGGTGCCCGCACGGCGGGCCGCCAGCCGAGGACGCGTGCGGCCTTGGACGCGTCGCCGACGAGGTCGTCGACCTCGGCGGGGCGCAGATACCGCTCGTCGAAGCGCACGTGCTCACGCCAGTCCAGGCCGACGTGGGAGAAGCAGTGCTCGACGAAGTCACGCACGCTGTAACTGCTGCCCGTGGCGACGACGTAGTCGTCGGGCTCGTCCTGTTGCAGCATCCGCCACATCGCCTCGACGTACTCGGCGGCGTAGCCCCAGTCCCGCCGCGCGTCGAGGTTGCCCAGATACAGGGTGTCCTGGAGGCCGGCCTTGATACGGGCGGCCGCGGCGGCGATCTTGCGGGTGACGAACGTGGGTCCCCGGCGCGGCGACTCATGGTTGAAGAGGATGCCGTTGACCGCGTGCAGGCCGTACGCCTCGCGGTAGTTACGGGTGATCCAGTACGCGTAGACCTTCGCGACCCCGTACGGGGAGCGCGGGTGGAACGGGGTCCCCTCGTGCTGCGGCGGGGGCGACGCGCCGAACATCTCGGAACTGGAGGCCTGGTAGAAGCGGCAGGGCAGGCCGGTGGTGCGGATGGCCTCCAGCAGCCGGGTGGTGCCGAGCGCCGTGGTGTCCCCGGTGAACAGGGGCTCGTCGAAGGAGACCCGCACATGCGACTGGGCGGCCAGGTGGTAGACCTCGTCGGGCTGTACGCGTTCGAGGAGACCCGCGACCCTGCTGCCGTCCGTCAGATCGCCGTAGTGCAGAAACAGCCGGGCGTCGGGATCGTGCGGGTCCTGGTAGAGGTGTTCGATACGGCTGGTGGTGAACGTGGAGGCACGCCGGACGATCCCGTGAACGGTGTAACCCTTTTCCAGGAGCAGCTCGGCGAGATAGGAGCCGTCCTGGCCGGTGATTCCGGTGATGAGCGCCTTTCTGTCTGTCACTCACACTCCCTGGGGTGCGGCGGGCGATTCAGCAATTCGACGGCTGACCGTATTTTCATTTTCCATTCCCGGGTGGCCGGTTCACACCTCCCCCCGAGCACAGCCTAGGAAATATTTCGGGAATCCCTTCACGATCGTGGCCGCACATCCCCCGTGCGGCCGTATTCCCCGGGATTCGCGAACATTTCCGTGCACGCCTGCGTGGAGGTCAGGGGCAGACGGGCATCGCCGCCGGCGCGGGCCGCGGACGTCCGGTGCGGGAGCGGGAGCGCCCGGCGGGAACCCCGCGGCCGGCCGACACCACGACGCGGGTGCCGCCGACGGCCTCCCCGTCCCCCCGCACCACACCGACCAGCGCATAGGCGCAGGCGAGCACCAGCCACGAGGGCAGTCCGATGTACGTGGTCTCGAAGGCGACGTTGGTGAACGCGGTGACGGAGACCCCCACCGTCGCCCCGAACCAGGACGCGGCCACGGGATGGTGCCGGGCCCGCCAGGTCCGGCGCAGGGTCGCGGCGACGAGCAGGACCACGGCGATGCCCGCGGGCCAGCCCAGGTAGTAGAGGTATCCGACGAACGAGTTGTGCGGGCCGGCCCGGGGGGCGTTCAGATGCTTGCCGTGTTCGACCACCTCGATGGGATGTCCGGCCCCCGCGCCCAGCAGCGGATCCTCCCGGACCTCCCTGAGGGCCTCCTTCCACATCTCCAGCCGCAGTTCGACGTTCGCGCCCGCCTCGGTGCTCGTGTCATGGGACCGCGACACCCGGGCCGCGAGACCGCCGACCACGGGCATACCGGAGACGTCCTGCCCGGAGAGGGTGAACCCGAGCACGCCCACCATCCCGAGCGCGGCGATGCCCCACGACAGCACCGGCAGTCGGCGGGGGCGCCGGTCGTACGCCCGCCCGGCCACCGTGGTGGCCGCCACGGCCGCCAGCACCGCCAGCACGGGGCCCCGCTTGCTCGCGATGGCGGTCATCAGGGCCGCTCCGACCAGCGTCCACAGCAGCAGCCCCTTGCTTCCCCGCAGTCTCAGCTGCGCACCGAACGCGCCGGCGATCGCCAGATAGAGGCCCCAGGCCGCGGCGGGCAGCGGGACATGGAGGGCCCACGCCGGCAGCAGCCCGGCGGTCGGCACGTACAGCACCCACCGCCATCGCACGGCCTCGTGCGCGGGCCGGGTGAGGAACCAGGTCGCGGCACACCATCCGAGGACCGGGTAGAGGCCGAGGATCAGGCCCTTGAGGGCCTCGGGGTATCCGGCGGCCATCCCTCGGTACACCGCCTGGCACGTCATCACCGCCAGCCCCGCCGCGACCGCGCGGAACCAGCGCAACCGCGTCTCCGAGAACACCCTGGGCCCCCACTGGTGCAGGGTCGCGAGCAGCGCGAAGGCGGCCAGCACGTCCAGGGCGTAGAACGGGGCGACGCCCACCGTCGCGTACGTCCTGCCCAGCAGGAAGAGCGGCACCAGGCAGACCGCCCAGAGCAGCCAGCCCACCCCGCGCAGACACATGGCCAGCACCAGAAAGCTGACGACGGATACGGCGGCACACACCACGGCGAAGTCGGAACAAAACTGTGGAGTGGAGTTGAAAAAGCTCACAGCTCTCCCTTTTGCCAACTCCGCCGATTCATATCACGCCGGTCCGCAATAACGGTTCTGCCGCCCGCGAGTGACACACCTCTGAAGCCACGCCCCCGCATACCGTATGAAGAAAGCGTTCCGACGTGTTGCGCTGGACTTCCCCGCCGACCAGGTGCTTCGGTTGATTCACTGGCCTTCTCGCTCGAATTCCACCCGGATTTCACCCGAACTACGCAATCCCGCACCCCATGCCTGGAGACAGGGAATGTTTCCCGTCCGTCCACGTTTTCCGCGGCGATCCGCCGGGCCGACCATCCTTGTTTTCCGACACAGTCCGCGTCTCGGTGGAATGGGCCGGGCGGCCGAGTTCTTCACACCCGTCCTCACCGGCCGCTGCCGGGTACGGGCGGTCATCTCGCTCTCCGCGAGCCGGGACGGCTCCGACCGGCTGGCGGCCTCCTGGCCCGCCAAGGCCTCAGCCACCGTGGCGGCCCTCGCCAAGGCCGCCCGCACGCTGATCGGGACGACACCGAGCGCCGTCTATCTGCCGGTCTCCCAGTGGGGCCTGCCCCTGCTGCGCGATGTGCTCCTCGTCCTGGTCGCCAAGCTGGCCGGCTCGGCCACGGTCCTGCACCTCCACGGCGCCCAACTGCCCGCACGGCTCGCCGCGAGCCGTGCGCTGCGCGCGTCGCTGGGCGGATGCCACTGGATCGTGCTCAGCGAGGAGGTGGCGCAGCAGCTGCGGTCCGGCGGCTGCCGTACCGCGTCGGTCACCGTGCTGCGCAACCCCGCGCCCCCGGCGGCCCCACCCGCACGGGAGTCCGCCCCGTCCCGGACGCTGCGCGTCGGCTGGATCGGCACGATGAGCCGGGTCAAGGGGTTCGACCTCGTCTGCGCAGCGGTCGAGACGCTGAAGGGACACGGACTCGGGGTCGAGTTCCGGGTCGCCGGGATGCGGCACGACGTACCGCTCAGCCGTATGGCGTGCGTGGACGAGGACCTCGGGGTCCTCGACCTGTCGGAGGCCCTGTCGTTCTGGTCGAAGGTCGATGTGTTCGTGCTGCCGGCCCGCTGGGTCGAGGGGCTTCCCTTCGTCCTGCTCGAAGGACTCCAGGCGCGCTGCGCGGTCGCGGCGACCCCGTCGCCGGGCAGCGCCGAACTCTTCGGCCAGGGCTGTGTGGAGCCGGTCCGGGCGACGGCCGAGTCCGTGGCCGGGTTCCTCAAGGCGTGCGCGGACGACATCGACGACATCCGGCGACGCCAGCAGAAGGCCTGGGAGGAGCTACGACCCCGGTACGAACCCGACCGTGTCACCGAGGAGTTCGTGCGGTTCTGGCAGAACCTGGGCCTGACCCGGCATCGTTGACGGAACGGAGACACGGCATGCCGACCACCCCGCTCGTGAACGAGGACGCGCCGGCCGGACCCAGGGGCCCGGGCCGGCCGGTGACGGTGTGCGGGCTGCCCGTCCACCCGCTCACCCTTCAGGAGTCCGTGGCGGCCGCCGAGGCGCTGATCGCGGACGGCGGCCCCCACCAGCATGTGGTGCTGAACGCCGCCAAGATCGTGCAGGCGCACGACGATCCGGAACTCGCGGGCATCATCCGCTCGTGCTCGCTCGTCAACGCCGACGGACAGTCGGTCGTGTGGGCGGGCCGCCTGCTCGGCAGCCCGCTGCCCGAGCGGGTCGCGGGCATCGATTTCATGCTGGCGATGTGGCGCAGCGCCGCGCGCGGCGGATACCGGGTCTATCTGCTCGGCGCTGAGCCGGAGGTGGTCCGGGAGACCACCCGCATCGCCGCCCGGCAGGGCGTCCACGTCGTCGGACACCGGGACGGCTACTGGACCGAGGCCGAGGAGCCCGAGGTGGTGGCGGCCGTCCGCGAGACCCGCCCTGACCTGCTGTTCCTCGCCGTGCCGAGCCCGCGCAAGGAGTACTTCCTCGCCCGCCGGCAGCAGGAGCTGGGCTGCGCCCTGGTCGTCGGCGTGGGCGGCTCCTTCGACGTGGTGGCGGGAGTGCGCAGCAGGGCACCGCGCTGGATGCAACGGACCGGCCTCGAATGGTTCCACCGCCTGGCCCAGGAGCCACGCCGCATGTTCCTGCGCTACGCGGTGGGCAACACCCGCTTCATCGCCCTCACGGGGGCGTACTGGGCGCGGGGGCGTGGGCGGTGAGACCTTCCGGCCGGGTGAGGGCGGCGAGGCGGGCCGGGGCGATGAGGCGGGCCGGGGCGTGAGGCGGGCCGGGGGGCGAGACCCGCTCGTTCCCCGATCCCCGGCCCCCAATCCTCCCGGTGTTCCTCTGATCCTCCCCTCGTCCCCCTGATTCCCCTGACTCCCCTCCCCAGGACCCCTTAGGGGATGTCACAGCTCGGCAGCAAAGCCCGTCCCGTTGGCCTGGGTCCGGCATGTCACCCTCCGGGACCAGGTACGTTCGAAGACGTGGCTGGATTCAGGATCGGACGCGGCCGGGACAACGGCGCTCCTCAAGCGCGACCGCAACAACCCCCGTACGGACGGCAGGCGCCGCAGGGCCCGCCGCACGGCTACCCCTCCGCGCCGCCGCAGCAGCAGTACGGCGGCGCGGCGCCCTACGGGGCCGCAGGACCCCAGGGGGGTCAGCCGCAGTGGCGTGCCCCGCAGGGCCAGGGCGAGCCGGAGTACTTCGGGGACGACGGCGGCCAGGGCCATCCCCTGACCCCGGACCCGTACGCGGCCAACAACCCGGGCCATACCCAGGCATTCTCCGTCGGCGAGGACCGGTACAGCCAGGGCGAGACCTACCGTGCGGGCCACACCCCGGCGCCGCCCGTCGGTCCGCGGCTGCACTGGAAGGACCTGCTGCGGGGCGTGGTGTTCTCCCCGAGTCAGACCTTCCTCCAGATGCGGGACTACACGATGTGGGGCCCGGCCCTCATCGTGACCTTCCTCTACGGCCTGCTGGCGGTCTTCGGCTTCGACGGCGCCCGCAAGGACGCGATCAGCGCCACCCTGTCGAGCGCGATCCCGATCGTCCTGACCACGGCCGTGGCGTTCGTCCTCAGCTCCCTCGTCCTCGGCGTGGTCACCCACACGCTGGCCCGCCAGCTCGGCGGCGACGGCGCCTGGCAGCCCACGGTGGGCCTGTCCATGCTGATCATGTCCATCACGGACGCGCCGCGCCTGATCGTCGCGATGTTCTTCGGCGGCAACGCCCCCTTCGTACAGTTCCTGGGCTGGGCGACCTGGGTGGCGGCGGGTGCGCTGCTCACCCTGATGGTCTCCAAGTCGCACGACCTGCCGTGGCCGAAGGCGCTGGGCGCTTCGGCGATCCAGCTGATCGCGATCCTGTCGATCGTGAAGCTCGGCACGTTCTAGCGCCGCACTCGCCTGGGCCCCACGCGGAAGGCCCCGTCGCCACGGGCGACGGGGCCTTCTCGTATCCCGTACGGCAGCCCCGTACCGCCCCTCCTTGCCGCGCACCGGGCGTCTCCGACCGGACACAAGCGGTACGCACGCCGTGCGCGGGGCCGACGGACCACTTGCCGCGCGGGTGGAAGACCAGGGCGCGGGAGAGAGAGGCTGTTGTCATGCGGTGGCTCATGCGGCGACTCATGGGATGGTTCTTCCGCACGTCTGCCGAGTCAGGAGCGGGTGCTCATGACCGGGTCCGCGTCAGGCTGGGGCAGTGCCTGCCCTTCGCGGTCCTGCTCATCGGGCTGGGCATCGAACTCTCACCGATGCACCTCATGTACACCGGGCCGCTCCTCACCGCGATGCCGGCGGTCGCCGCACTGACCATGGGCCCCGTGGGCACCTTGTCGGCGGCGGTCGGCACGCTGGCCGTCAACGGCATCTCCGCCACCCTCCACCACTCCTGGGGTGAGGAGCAGGTCTACGGCAACCTCCTCGGCCTCTTCGTGGTGTCCGTCGCCTGCGTCACGATCAGCGACGTCATGCGAAAGCGCAGACAGCGCGAGCTGAACCAGATCCGCCGGGTCTCCGAAGCGGCCCAGGACGTCCTGCTGCGGCCCGTGAGCCCCAGCCTGGGCCCGCTCCGTGCCGCCAGCCTCTACGTGGCAGCCGAGTCCGGGGCGCAGATCGGCGGTGACCTGTACGAAGCCCTCCAGACCCGGTACGGGGTCCGGATGATCGTGGGCGATGCCAAGGGCAAGGGCCTGCCCGCCGTCCGTGCGGCCGCGGCCGTACTCGGCGCGTTCAGGGAAACCGTCCACTACGAACGCGATCTGGCCGAGGTCGTCCATCACTGCGCGGCCGCCATGCGGAGAGAACGTGCCGCCGCCGACCACGACGAGGAGTACCGGATGGAGTGCTTCGTCTCCGTGCTCGTCGGCGAGATAACGAACGAGTGCGTGGTCCATCTCGCCAACCGCGGCCATCCGGCTCCGCTGGTCCTGCACGAGGGCAAGGTCCGGGCCCTCGGACCCGGCGCGCCCATGCCGCCCCTCGGTCTGGAGGACCTGATGACCGGCCCTCCGCCCGCCACGGAGACCCACACCTTCGCGCCGGGCGACCGGCTGCTCCTCTACACGGACGGCGTGGTGGAGGCCCGCAACGGCTGCGGCGACTTCTTCCCCCTGCCCGAGGCCATGGAAGCGGTGAACGCGGTCACCCCGCGGCAGTTCCTGGAAGAACTCCACCGCCGACTGATCCGCCACACCGCGGACTCCCTGATGGACGACGTGGCCATGGTGCTCGTCGAACGGCTCCCCGAGGACGCGGACGAGCGAAGCCCCGCGGTCCCTCATACGGCCAGGGCCCCCGACCGCCCTCTGGACCACTCACGCTAGGAGCCCGTTCGAACAGCCTCTGCGGCACGTCTCGAACGCGGAGCCGTCCTCGCGCAGGGCCACAGGCACCACCAGGTCGATCAAGTGACAGTGTCGGCTCCGAGATGGCGGGGGCGCCGTACGCGAGTGCCGACGGAGTGGTGGCGTGCGCGGGGAGCTGGGGAAGGTGGTGGGTTGACCAACACGGGAACCGCTCCGATCCGCTGGCCAACCGCGCGCTAAGGTGCCGCTTGAAAGAGGGGCGAGATGGCAGACAAGAACAGTCGGTGGAATCACCCACTCTGGCACCTGGCGGTCGTGATACCACTTCTGATCTTCCTGATCACCGAAGACGACACAATCGTGCGATGCTTCCTGGCTTCAGGGCTCACGATGGCAGCTGTCCGCTACGGGCGTGAGTCGGCAAGGTGGGCCCGCGTCAAGACCGCTCCGAATGCTGACACCAGCAGCTGACACCAACAGTCGCGAACGACAGCGGCCGAGGCCGAACCTCAGTGACCGACCAGCCGCGGTACAGCACCCGTTGACCGACATCGACCACTTCCTCGCTTTCACCGGCATCGCCTGCACCCTCATCTGCTACCGCCGTCTGACCACGTGAACGCACACCTGGTTCACCGTCGGTTGCAGCAAGATGGTGCAGGTGAGCAGATCATCCCAGCAGGTACAGAACGCAGCTCCTCTCTGGCGCGAACACCGCCACGCCCCCTTCCCGGCCTGCCTACGAGGTGCCGAGTTCGGGGGCACGGACATGGTCATGCTCGACGCGGACACCGCTGGCTGCGTTCTTACGTGGCTGAACAACGGTGGCACCCTCGACCCAGAACGCAGCCGCATCCTGCAGAGCTGCATCGAGGACCTGGACCGAGTCATCCCTGAGATCACCGATCCCGCAGGAATCCAGTACTACCAGCGCTTGCGCCAGCTTGCCCTACTCGTCACAGCGGGCCTCAGCGACGCCAAATGAGACGTCCTCTTAACAGGGCCCACGAACGGCTTAGAGGTCGCGCAGATAGGCGCGGTGGGGAGCCCTGTCACGAGATAGGCACAGGCCCTGTGCGATCACGTAGTTGCCACGCTCTGTGATCACCGGGATCTACCTGGAGCGGAGTGACTGTACGCCTGGCCGAGAAGGTGCAGAGGATCTGGGGCTTGCTCAGATCGCCGGTGCAGCCATCGGGGAGCGAGTTACGGCGGAGAGGAGAATTTCGCGGGGTACTCGCCCTGCTGCGGCAAGGGCGCGGCCCACTGGGTAGGCGTGGGCGCCTGTTGGGAGGTTTCCGCGGCGACCGCTGAGTACCACGTCGATGGAGCCCATGGTGCTGTGCGATTCCGTGGTTCTGTCCAATCGCCGCAGTGTTTGGCGGGCGACTGCCTCCGCGCTGTCGTACAGGGAGGTTCCGGTGGGCAGGCTCTGCAGAATCTCTGGCGCCACCAGGGGGTAGTGCGTGCATCCCAGCACCACGGAGTCGCAATTTTTGGGGGTTCGCTCGGCTGCGTCGGTAATCGCTTCCGTTGCTGCGGCCATGTCGCCGTGGTCGATCGCCTCGGCCAGACCGGGGCATGCGACACGCGCGACCGGCATGCCGTTCGCGTAGTCCGCGATCAGGCGATCCTGGTAGTCACTCGACGTGGTCCGGACGGTTGCCCACACGGCGATGCCTTGGCCGGTTGCTACGGCCGATTTCACGGCGGGCACGGTTCCGATCACGGGTACGCGCGGTTCGAACCTCTCGCGCAGAGCGTCGATCGCGGTGACGGTGGCGGTGTTGCAGGGGACCACGATGGCCTCCGCGCCCCGCTGGACGGCCAATTGAGCGGCGGTGAACAGGCGGTCCGTAACGAAGGAGGCCGTTCTCGATCCCCAGGGAGCGCCGTCGGGGTCCAGAAGCAGAAGCAGATCGAGTTCCGGGGCCAGGTGCCGAAGCCAGCCTGTAGTGGAAAGGAGGCCAAATCCCGAGTCGATCAATGCCACCGTCATGGGGTCAAGTTACCAGCCAGGTCTTGCCGCCTGGCTGCACTGGTACGGCCCATGGACCACTGCGAAGCTCCCTGAATGAGCAGGCGCGGGCGCCGTGGCCGGGGAAGGCTCCGTTTGGGTCCCGCCGAGCGCTTCTCGCGCACGCGACTTGGAGCTGGCGTGGATGGTGGTCCGTCACGGGCGGCGGCGGGGACGGTCCTCCCAGCGGTGAGTGGTCCACGCTCGGCGGATCAGACTGCGCACGGTGATGATGGTGTCGGCGAGGTCGAAGAAGGCATTGATGACGGTGGCTCGGCGTTCGTAGCAGCGGGCGAGGCGGTGGAAGGCGTTCTGCCAGGCGTGGGTCCGTTCGACGTGCCACCTCTGGCTTGCCTGGATGGGCGCCTTCTCACCCCTGTGCGCGATGCGGCCGTGCAGGCCGTGTTCGTCGAGCAGGGTGCGGGTCTTGTCCGAGTCGTAGCCGGCGTCCAGGTGCACGGTGATGTGGGCAGGGAGCGGTCCCAGGTCGTCCAGGCGGTCCAGGGTCGGGGCGAGTAGCGGGGAGTCGTGACGGTTCGCTCCGGCCAGCACGCGCCCCAGCGGAATTCCGTAACCATCCGTCATGCCCGAGCGTTTCAGGCCCTGTTTGCCGCGATCGACCGGTGAGCGCCCCGCGACCTCTCCGCCGCCGGGGGCTTTGGTGATGGAGCCGTCGACGGCGATCTGGTCGAGGAGGAGGCCGATGATCCGGTCGTAGGACTCCAGGGCGATTTGCTTGAGTTTGGCGAAGATGCCGAGCCGGATCCACTCGTCGCGGCGGTTGCGGATCGTGGTGGCCGAGCAGGTCGTGTCGGCGATCGCCTGGTAGGAGCAGCCGAATCGCAGGAGCTGCAGCATCTTGTCGAAGACGATCCAGTCGCTGATGCGTGGGCGGTGGCAGCCCAGCGGATGCGTCGGTGCGTAGGTCGACCGCTCGGGCAACAGGGCGGCGAATTGGCCCCAGAGCGGTTCGGTCAGCCATGATGGAAGTACGGGCACAGGTCTCCCCGGTGATCACAGAGCGTCGCAACTCCATGATCACCAAGACCTGTGCCTGCTTTGCTACCGAGGTACCACCACCGTGCCTATCTGTGCGGCCTCTTACTTCGCGTACTCGAAGTCGTGCACCGCAAAGTCGGTGACCGGGCGGTACCCGAGCCGCTGGTAGAGGCCGTTGCTGGTGGGGCTGGCCAGGTCCGTGAACAGCACCAGATCCTCGACGTATCCGGTGACCGGGAGGCTGTCGCGCTGGATCCAAACCGGGCGGTGAAGTGGGTGGCCGGCGCCGGAGCCCACGAGGTGCTGCATCCAGAGATCATTCTCGGGTTCCACAGCCTGTGCCTCGTGAAGCCGGTTCATGACGGCGACTGGTACATGGGCAGCCTGTACGACGACGGCAGCATCGAGTGTTGGTCAGCCTACGACGATCTGTACGAGGCACTCCGCGGTCTGTAGCGGCATGCGGGCTGGGCACCAGGCGCCATGGCTCATGACCGGCCCGGGCCGTCTCGGGGCCGTCGGAGGGTGCTCAACGACAACCAACGCTGACAAACGTGGACGGCTCCGCCGCTGGTCAGAAGGCTGACCAAGGACGGAGCCGCAGATCGCAGGCGTGCGATTTCATCACTTGCCTTCGGGGTGATCCCCAGCGACAGGCCCGACAGGCCACGCTGCCGGCCCCCGAGCTTGCCCGCGATCACGTATGGGGCCGACACTCGCGGATCACTGGAGTTCCCCCGTGATATCGACATTCACCGACGCCTTTCTTCGTACGGCCGAGCGTCACGCCGCTTGGGAGCTGAGCAACTCGAGGCCCTGGGCCACAGGTTGCCGCGCGGTCCGTGGACTGCCGACCCGGACCAATGCGTGTACCAGCGCGCCGGCCTCACGATGCGGATCGGGCTCCTCGGTACCTACGACCTCGCCGAGCAGACCTGGCTCTGGGGATGGGCCAATCCAGGCCTGGGTGGGAGTGCGGTGGTGGCCCCCAGCGAGCGCATCGCCGAGTTCGGGCGGGACAACGGCGTGTCCGAGCTTCAGAACCCGGGTGTGGAACTGTCGGGTTTCGGCGATCCACGCCTGGCCGCTGAGACACTCGCGCTCGTCGAGATGGGTGTGCTGGGCGCGCCCGGCTACATAGGGGAATCGGCCGGACCCGGGGTTCGGGTCTACTTCGCCCCGGACGACCCGCAGATCCAGCCTGCCGCGCTGGACCCGATCACCATGCCGCGCTTTCTGCTGACCGGCGCGGGAGTGTTGCAGCACTCCGCGCATGATGTGGTGATCGGCTACTTCGCTCACCATGGTGTGTCCGTCGAGGCAGCCGCCGACCGGATCCACGCACACTTGCCCGACGGCAGCACGGCCGAGATCACCTTCGACGTACTTGGCCGGATCGCGGCGATCAACGCTACGGCGAGCAGGCGCTGAACCTTGTCAAGGCTACGTCCGGCGGCTGACACCAACAGGCACGAACAGCAGCGGTCGGCGCCGGACCTCAGTGGACGACCGACCGAGGCGCAGGGGCCGTTGGTCGACGGTGACAGACCCAGTGATCGACCTGATAAGGATGAGGCCACAGCTTCGGCCCGAAGCCCCTTGTAGCAGCTGCCTACCAGCCTGATCAGAGTCGCCGCACCAACTTGACACGCGGGCCGCAGAGGCCGAAAACCTGTGAGGACCAGAGGGGACCAACGGCGACCGGGAAGCTGTAGTCGTGACTGCGGGCAAATCTGTGCACCAGGTCAAAGAGACAGGCGGTCACAGCGAGTGACGCCTCGTAGTTCGGCTCCACGCAGCGTGAGCCCGAATCCTGGCGGCAACGATCTGGGCCTTCGTGGAGCCTCCGCCCTGACCGCTCTCCGACTCTTGCGGCTCTCGCTCTACTGCCATGTCCCACTTCCCGTCGGGTGGTGCCAACCCCTAAGGTGCCGGGGTCCTCAGCCCCTCTGGCCGAGGCGCGGAATGGGCCGGAAGTGGACGGCCGAAGCATATCGGTAGGCACTGACAACCGGGCGGTCGTCACCCGGGGCGCCAGCCCCACCCTCGATCTATAGGGCCTCCTTCGAGGGCATGATCGGCTCGCCCGACTTACGTACTACAGGCAAAACACTCCACGGGAAGTTGATCCACTCGTCCGTGCGCTTCCACACGTACTCACACTTCACGAGCGAGTGGGACTTCTCATAGATCACCGCGGAGCGGACCTCGGCGACGGTCTCGAGGCAGAAGTCGTGGACCAGCTTCAGGGTCTTGCCGGTGTCGGCCACGTCGTCGGCGATCAGCACCTTCTTGTCGGTGAAGTCGATCGCGTTGGGGACGGGGGCCAGCATGACCGGCATCTCCAGCGTCGTGCCCACACCGGTGTAGAACTCGACGTTCACCAGGTGGATGTTCTTGCAGTCCAGGGCGTAGGCGAGGCCGCCGGCCACGAACACACCGCCGCGCGCGATGCTGAGCACGATGTCCGGCTCGTAGCCGTCGTCGGCGATGGTCTGCGCGAGCTCGCGGACGGCACGTCCGAAGTCCTCGTAGCTCAGGTTCTCCCGTATGTCGGTCATGTCCGGCTCACACCTGGGTCCGATGGAAGTTGACGAAGGAGCGCGAGGCGGTGGGTCCGCGCTGGCCCTGGTAGCGCGAGCCGTACCGCTCGCTGCCGTAGGGGTACTCGGCCGGCGAGCTGAGCCGGAACATGCACAGCTGCCCGATCTTCATACCCGGCCACAGCTTGATCGGCAGGGTGGCGAGGTTGGACAGCTCGAGCGTGACATGGCCGGAGAACCCGGGGTCGATGAACCCGGCGGTGGAATGGGTCACGAGCCCCAGCCGCCCGAGGGAGCTCTTCCCCTCGAGCCTCGACGCAAGATCGTCGGGCAGCGTGATGACCTCGTACGTCGAGGCGAGCACGAACTCCCCGGGGTGCAGGATGAACGGCTCGTCACCCTCGGGCTCGACGAGCCGGGTCAGGTCGGCCTGCTCGACCGAAGGGTCGATATGCGGGTATTTGTGGTTCTCGAACACCCGGAAGTAGCGGTCGAGCCGCACATCGATGCTCGAGGGCTGCACCATGGTCGGATCGAACGGGTCGATAACGACCCGGCCCTTGTCGATCTCGGTCCGGATGTCCTTGTCTGAGAGAAGCACGCCCCGAGAATACGCAAGGCGCGCGGAGTCGCCACAATCGTGACGACTCCACGCGCCTTCATCGCTTGCCGCTACTGCTTCTCCAAGACCACCGGTACCGCGCTGCGGAGCCGGGCACAGCGCGGACACCGGACGAGCCGTCCGGGTCCGAGGCGCTCGGCCTGCTGCATCGGGAACGAAGCGGTGCTGAACACGTGCCCCTCGGCACATCGGACGACGGTGCGCTCCATCAAGTCCTCTGAGTCCCTTCCCCAAGAACCTTCGTCTCACGTCTGCGACGGGACGGCGAAAGCCACATTACGGGATCAAAGGGACGGCCCTCCAGGCGGCACTCCGACCGCACGGGACCCCTCTCCACCATCCCCACCGTACGCCCCAACTCCCGCCCCCCGCACCCGCATCCACACTCCGAAACGACACCGGACCCCACGGCTGCGACACCGGGGGTCCGACATGGGGTAGAGTGAGCGAACGTTCGGACACCGGGCTGAACCGGCGTCTTACGCGGGTGTAGTTTAATGGTAGAACATCAGCTTCCCAAGCTGAGAGCGCGAGTTCGATTCTCGTCACCCGCTCCAATATAAACCCCCAGGTCATGGACCCGGGGGTTATTTGTTGTCTAGACCATTTTAAGGGTGTCGTGCCTCCGTGTGCCCTAAGCAAGCTAAGAGGTGGCGCGGAAAGGGGTGCGGTCATGGTCGGCGGTTCGGGCGTTCGTCCCAGCGGTGAGTCATCCATGCTCGCCGGATCAGGCTGCGCACGGTGATGATCGTGTCGGTGAGGTCGAAGAATGCGTTGACGACGGGGGCGCGCCGCTCGTAGCAGCGGGCGAGCCGGTGGAAGGCGTTCTGCCATGCATGGGTGCGTTCGACGTGCCAGCGCTGACTGGCCTGGATGGGCGCCTTCTGGCCTTTGTGCGCGATGCGGCCGTGCAGGCCGCGTTCGTCGAGCATCGTGCGGGTCTTGTTCGAGTCGTAGCCGGCGTCCGGGTGGACGGTGACCTCGTCGGGCAACGGACCCAGGTCGTCCAGGCGGTCCAGGGTCGGGGCGAGCAGCGGGGAGTCATGGCAGTTGGCGCCGGCCAGAACACGACCCGGTGGAATGCCGTATCCGTCCGTCATGCCCGAGCGTTTCAGGCCCTGTTTGCCGCGGTCGACCGGGGAACGCCCGGCCACCTCACCGCCTCCTGGAGCTTTGGTGATGGAGCCGTCTACGGCGATCTGGTCGAGGACGGGACCGACGATCCGGTCGTAGGCGTCGAGCGCGATCTGCTTGAGTCGGGCGAAGACGCCCAGTCGTATCCATTCGTCACGGCGGCTGCGGATCGTGGTGGCCGAGCAGGTTGTGTCGGCGATCGCCTCGTAAGAACAGCCGAAGCGCAGCAGTTGCAGCATCTTGTCGAAGATGATCCGGTCGCTGATGCGTCGGCGGTGGCAGCCAAGTGGATGGTCCGGGTGGTATTCCGGCCGCTCGGGTAGCAGGACCGCGAATTGGTCCCAGAGCGGCTCGGTCAGCCATGATGGAAGCGCAGGCACAGGTCTCCTCGGTGATCACAGAGCGTTAGCAACTCCGTGATCAACGGGACCTGTGCCCGCTCGGCTACCTACCTTCCCAACCGCGCCTGCCCGCGCGGCCGAACAGCGTTGTCGAGCTTACGGCTACTTGCGCCATCCACTGCCCTGCCCGCCGTTTCCGGCGCTTCAGCCGGTCGTGTTCCCGACAGGCCCGGCGAACCAGGGTGGTTGACCTGACCACTCGACAACGCGCGTGCCGGCAATGGCTGAGGAACTCTTCCCACGGAGCCTCTGCGCACGGATGGCGAGAGCTTGGGCACTCAGATGCTGTTGGCGATGCGCTCGTGGTCCCGTTCGCCCTCGCGGGTCTGGATACCAGCGGCGAGCAGCTTGTGGGCGAGCTCGGTGACCTCATCGCCGAACGCCGCGAACAGGCCCTCGTTCTCAACGGCGTACGCCGCACGCGGAATCGGCTGCGCGACCGCGTCGACCGCAGCCTTCGTGATGGAGATCACCTCCGGCCGGAGGCCGGCGATCCGTCGGGCGAGGGTGTCGACGAAGGAATCGAGTTCTGCGGCGGGCAGGGCACGGTTGATCAGGCCGTACCGTTCCGCGAGCTCCGCGCCCACGAGTTCGGCGCCGAGGATGAGCTCCAGCGCGCGGGCCCTTCCTGCCAGGCGTGTCATGTTCACCGTGCCGCCGCCTCCGGGGAGGATCCCCATCAAGGACTCCGGCTGCCCCTGCCCCGACTTGCCGATCGCCGCGAATCGCATGTCCAGGTACATGAAGAACTCGTTGCCCGCGCCGCGCGCGAAGCCCGCCAGCTTGCCGATGGTGACCTGCGGCAGCGAGCGGACCTCCTCGCTCATCGCCTGGAGGATGTTCATGCCTTCCGGGACGGTCGAGCCCGGCGCGGCCGCGATCGCAGCGCGAGTGGCTGCAGGCAGCGCGTCAGGGTCGGTGAGGTAGGCCATGTCACCGTGCGCAATGAAGAACTCCGGGTCAGCGCTCTCGAAGACAATGACGCGGATGTCGGCGTCGTCCCGCACACGCGCGACGAATGCCCGGAGTGACGGCAGGAGGACCGCGTCCATCAGATTGAGCGGCGGGTGATCGATGGTCACCGTCGCGACCCCGTCCGAGACGTCGATCGTCAGGGCGGGAAGGTCTTCGTAGCTCATGAGGTGGCTCCATTTCGCGGTAAGGGACGGCCCGTGATCGGGCCGCCGGCTGGGGACAGCGTCGCGAATCTCAGCGTCCCGACTGACACTGAGTATCAGATTAGAAACCTGTATCCGAAGAAGCAAACGAGTGTGTCGGAGTACACTCGTGCCCATGAGCGCAGCGCCAGTCGGTACCCGTGAGATCAGCCGCCACGCGGTGCGAGCAGAGCTGGCCCGCGTCGCGTTCAACCGGTTCTGCCTCACCGGCTTCAACCAGGTCACCTTTGCCGACCTCTCCGAAGCCGCCGGAGTGTCGCGGAGCACCTTCCTGCGCTACTTCGGCACCAAGGAAGACGTGGTCCTGTTCGTTTTCGACCCTGTCGGTGACGTCATCACTGACGCGCTCGATGCTGACCGGGCCAACCAGGACGACTGGAGCAGGCTGCGCAACGCCCTGGAGTCAGCCGTGACGTTCCTCGTGCGCGACGTCCAGGAACTCGTGACGATCCTCGGCCTCATCGAGCAGACCCCAGCCCTGTGCGCACGCCTCCGCGAGAAGCAGGCTGAATGGCGACCAGGGATCGTCGCCCGACTGCAGAAGACAACCTCCTCGACCGACGGGTCATCGGTCATCGCCAACGTTCGCGTAGCGGCGGCGCTCGAATGCTTGTGGATCGTCCTCGGGCAATGGAGTGCGAGCGACGGCGAAGAGGACCTCGGCAAACTGCTGGACGCTGCGTTCGCCGCCTTCTCGACCCCGGCATGCCAGCAGACGGACGCTTCGTCGTAAAGGGCCGAGGCGGCGGCTTCCTCGGCGGTGCCGAAGCGGCCGAAAGGAGTGGTCGATCCGGCGGCGGTGATCGCGTCGTCGGAGTCCAGCCCGGCCGCGAGTGCAGGAGTGGGGTGCCGATCCATCCGAAGCGGACGGTGTCCACGCGCAGCCGTGCGGGGCCGACGAGGCCCCCACAGCGCCTGTCTGCGCGACCTCTGAGCCAAGGCCAAAAGGCACCCAAATGAGCCTCGGGCGTAATCCCGGGTACTGCGACGCAGGTCCTGAGTTACAAGAAATCCCAGAGCCAGCGCACGCACGACAGGGCATCCAGCAGGAAACGATCTGCTTCCGGTGTTCCGGCCATGGGAGGCGGTTGGTGCTCGCGGCCGACGGCAAAGGCATGTCCGATCCCCGTCGCATGGGGCACCCCTGACTCGGTTGCCAGTCCCAGGACGCTCCGTGCCGAGGTCACGCGGATGCCCTCGCACAGGAACTTGTAGCGAAGCGCGTCGAGGCCGAAGCGCGAGGCGAGCCAGGCGTCCCGAAGGGGGTCTGTGCGCGTACGATCGGCCGAGGTCAGCCGTGTCCAGAGGATGTTCTCCGCAGTTTGCGCCCAGAACCTCCCCTCAGCGGCGAGAGCTTCCATGGTCGGCCATACCACACCCGCCTGCTCCAGCGAGCCCACTACAGGGTGGCGTTCCGACAGGAGTCGGCAGGCGACGAGCGGGGTTCGGGCCACAGCTTCGGCCTGGGTGACGTTCACTCTCAAGGTAGCGATGTTCCGGTTCATGGCTGTCGCTTGGGAGCGCCAGTATTCGCTATAGGGGTCGCCGACAACGACGACGGTCATATCGATGTCGCTGAAGCGGCTGACCGAGGCGGGGTCGAGCGCCGATCCGGTCAGGACGGCCGCTCGGACATCCCGCTCCCCGACGAGCACCTTCCGGGCCCAAGTCGCGATTTCTTCGGATGTCGGAAGGGCGGGCACCCCAGGCCTTTCTACCGCGGCCGGCGCCGTGTGTGTCATGGCCGCCGACGGCCCACCCGCCACCAGCCGAGTACGGACCGTCAGGTCGGCTCCGAGCAAGCTTCTGACCGCTGCGGTGACCACCGTGCGCTGCACGTTCGAGGCCGGCCGCTCGTCTCGATGCTCAAGTACCACCTCGTCGCCTTCGCGGACGACGCGAGTCACACCTAGATCCAGTTGCCTGCAGAGCTTGGCGAGATCGATCATGCGCAGGTCCCGGCCGTTGGGGCCAGTCACCACCACACGCTCGGACCGGGCTGCCAACAGCCGCAGGCGAGGGCCGGAACGTCCGCAGCCGCAGGGGCCGTCGACCCAGATACCCTTGTCTCCGGGCACATAGCGAATGAGCGGCATCGCATAGTTCGCGAGAGGGGTCACGGCGATGTCGCCGGGCACGCCGGCGGGCAACGGCAGCCCCCCGTCTCCCACCACCTCGAGGAACGCGCTGGCTTCATCCACATGGTAGGTATCGGTGCCGTCGCATTCATGGCCCGCGATGCCGGATTCGGCGAGGGTGTAAAGCGCAGTGACAGGGCAGCCGAAGGTCTGTGCAATTCGTGCGCGAATGCCTGGTGTGACGTGCTCGCCGGAGAGGATGACCAGCCGCGGTGGTGAAAGCCGGCCACACCACCGACCCAGGCGGCTGACAGCGCAGCTTGGTTCGGGCATCGACGGACCATGCAATCGGCCTAAAGCGTGTTGTACAAGGCTGGTGAGTGTGGATGGGCTGCTCATGACGTGAGGGCGAGGATGGGCATGTACGCGACGGCCTGGCGTGGGGGAGGCCGTCGCCGCCCTGACGGCAGTCGCGGTGGATCTGTAGTTCTTCATTTGGCCGATCACGTGCTCCACACATGACGTAGCCGTCGGGCGAGTCCCATGAGGCAATCCATATGGCCTCCCGATCAGACCGTGCCGACAAGCACGCCGTGTGGGCTCGACCTCTTCGGCGAGGGTCCGGCCGCATCTGCGGGAAGCGCGGCGGTCGTCACTCAGCATGATGGAGTCTCGACGGTCTTCATGTCGTCCATCTGGCCGGAGCTGGCGCTGGTGCGTCCGGAGTGATCACTCCAAGGCTGCGAGTTGCTTGGCGTGGTGGGCCTGTGGGAGACCTCTGACTTCCCGGCGGGCCGCCGCTCACTTCTGACCTCCTATACGCTGCCGCAGGAGTGTGCACCTACAAGCCGAAGTTTTAGAGACATCCCGCACCCGGAGGTGCAGCACCGCAATGGACTTGTCGATCCCCCACACAACATCCCCGCGCGAGCTTGTGCCCAAAGCGTGCCCATAAGACCGGACAACCACGGTAAACAGCGGCGAGAGGCCAGCCCCTCGAAGCTGCACCGGATGCGACCTTTCCCCAGTTGAGGAGCGGCAATGCCACCGAAGCGCCGTCGCTTCCCGAGCTGAGAGCGCGAGTTCGATTCTCGTCACCCGCTCCATGAAGAAGGCCCAGGTCAGAGACCCGGGCCTTTTTGCTGTGCAGGGTGATCAGTTGTCCCGTGCCGCATTCCTGCCAGAACGCCCCGGCGACAGTGCCCGCCGTCGTGGGTTGGCGGGCACCGTCGGCTGCACGTGGGGCTTAGGCGCCAGTCGGCGACGATGCGGTTCAGCGGGGTGTCGAGAGCGAGGAGCCCGGCATGCTGCGACAGTCGGGCCCCGGCTGGTGAGGAACGGCCGGTAGGGCCAGGCCTCACCGGCCGGGGTACGGCTCAGCGCTGGTTGACCGCCGAGGCCCAGTCGAGGTTCACACCCATGTCGGAGTACATCTTCGTGTAGCCGACGTAGCAGTTGAACTGCTCGACCTTGCCGTTGTGCAGGTACCAGAAGTCGGCGGTCGGCGCGTCGACCTTCGCGCCGGTCGGCTTGACGGTGCCCGCCGGCGTCTGAAGCGGCCCCTCGAACGTGCCCTGGATCGACAGCTCGATGCTGACCACGTCGCCGTTCACGGTGATGCGCTTGAGGTCACGGTGAACATCGGGGAAGAGGTTGGCCATGTAGGGCAGAACGTCACCAAGCGCCTTGCCCTGGTAGGTCTTGCCGGCGACCTCGTCGTTGAAGACGCCGTCCTTGGCGAAGCTGTTGACGAAGGCGGGGACGTCCAGGCTCTTGCCCTCCGCCACGTGGTACGCGTTCAGCACGACCGCGAGATTGGCTGTCTCGTGCCGGGTCAAGTGGTGGTTGGTGAGCGGCAGCGCCGCCAGTTCGCGAGGGCTCAGGGCCGCATGGGCCTCCGAGCTGCCGGCGGTGTGGACGTGCGCGCCGCCGGCAACGGGGCTCGCGGCCTGTGTCGGTGCGGCGGCAATGGCGAGAGCGGCCAGGCTCGTGACCGCGGCCGTGGCGATGATCGTCTTCCATCCGAGCGACTTCATGTCGTGTTCCTCCGTGTTGGTTCTCGGGATCCGAGATGCGTCGAGACGGGTTCGCGCCGGGCGGGGCGCTTTTTAAATCAAACGCTCGCTTGACTATATGGACGGCGCTGCAGACATGTCAAGCGAGTGTTTGATTTACGTGTTGGGCGGGCGTCGCGCTCCGAGGGGGCGGGGTGTCGGCCTGGCGTTCCGCGGCCGCTGGTGGGCCGCCTGTCGGGCGATCGGCCGCTTGACAGCAAAATCAAGCAGCTGTTTGAGTTCTGTCCATGGCGACAGAACGGACAGATCAACGCCGCGAGGCCGGCCAGCGGACGCGGGACGGCCTGCTGGCCGCCGCGCAGGAGTTGCTCGCGCGACGCGGCCAGGAGGGTGTGACCCTCCGCGAGATCACGGAACGCGCGGGAGCCAACGTCTCGGCGGTGAGCTACCACTTCGGGTCGCTGAAGGCGCTGTGCGATTCGGCGATCGAGAACGCGCTGGAACGGTACCTGGACGCACAGATCGACGAGGTCGCTTCGCTCGACACCGCATCCAGCGTCGAAGATCTGGCCGCGGCGTTCGCCAGGCCAATGATGCGTGCGCTGGCGGCCGGCGGACGGGATCTGGCGGTCATGCGGACGGTGGCTCGCGTCGGGATCGACCCCCCTGAAGGCTGGGGCCGACTGACAGCGAAGTTCCAGCAGTCCCGGCGGGACATCGTCCGGCAGCTGTCGGCGAAGATTCCCGGAGTCGACGAGCGGGAGTTGGACTTCCGCATCCGGTGCGCGGCCGGCCTGCTGAACTGGCTCACGTTGGCACCCATAGGTACCGAACTGGCCGCCGAGCCCCCTGAGCAGATCGAGCGGTGGCTGGTTCCCGTGTTGGCCGGGGCGTTCTGCGGCTCCCCGAACGTCGGCTGAACCGGGCTGATACCGCCGGCCCGGACGGGAGATTCAGGAGAGCGGGGCATGCCGTCGAGGTGCGCATTCGCGACGACGCCGTTCGGCGGGCATGCGAGCCGAAGTCATCTGTGACCGGGAGGGGTCTACCCGGCTGCTGCCGACTCTGTGCTACGGCGCCGTGCCAAGCGCCGTCGCTTCCCAAGCTGAGAGCGCGAGTTCGATTCTCGTCATCCGCTCCAGAGAGAAACCCCAGGTCGGTGACCTGGGGCCTATTTCGTTGTCCAGTCCAAGTCGGGGGTCGCCCGCCATGTCATCGCCGTCGCCGGCGAGGTGGACCGGCGGCGGGCGCCGGGGCGGCTACCAGGAGAGGGCGTCCGTGGCGTTGTCCTGCCAGTAGGTGACGGTGGCAGTGCTGTTGAAGAAGACACCACCCTTCGGCAGCTTCAGGGTCTTCTCCTTGTTGGTCGCGTTGCCCTCCCTGTCGGCGAAGAACACGCCCAAGGTCTTCTCCTTGGCTCCGCCTTCGCCGTCGGGGGTGGACGTCGTGATGCCCGCGTACGCGGACTGGCCGGGCTTGAGCGTCACCACGGCCTGCGGCGTGGTCTCCTCGGCCCACGGCAGCGGGGCCTGGGCGTCGGCGCCGGCCCTCAGGTAGGGAGCGATGTAGGCGTAGCAGGGCTTGGTGCCGGTGTTGGTCGCCTTGAGCAGCAGGTGGTTGATCGGGCGGGACACCTCGGTGACCGTCAGCTTGGTGTTCGCCGTGGTGCAGGTGACGACCGCGGGGGCCTTCTTGGTGGCGGCGGAGGCGGTCTGCTCGGTGGCCTGGAAGCCGACGAGCGCCAGGGCGGCGGCGACGACCATGGAGGAGGCGGCCGCGCGGGAGAGGACACGAGGAGCGATACGCATGAGTGGGCTGCTTTCTCCGAATATCCGGAAGATAATCTTCTGGTTGTGGGCTGTGCCGGTCGGTCTTGTCTTGGTTGCGCTGCGTGTGGTGTGCGTGGGCGCGCCGGAAGTGCGGGCCATGAACGCGGAGTTGAGCGAGGACGATCGCCATGTCCGGTGAGGCGCCGTGCTCGATGGCCCAAGCCTGTGCCATGCGGCGTTCCATCCGCCATTCCCGTCGGGAGTTTCGGGATGCTGGAATGCTCGCATCAGCTCTGAACTGCAGAAACGCGGCCTTCCCGGGATGCCGAATGGGATGGAGGACTGTGGGGGCGCCCACCCGAGACCGCCGGCTCTGGCGAAACGGCCACGCATGAACGCCTCGGCGCAGTTCGACATCGACATCGGCTCGGGCGGCCGGGAGTTGAGCCCTCCTCCGGACGGATGACCCATCGCACGGCTCAGGGACACGGGGACACCGACGCGTGATAGGCGCGGCTCCGTATCCGGGGCGTCAGGCCCTAATCTGATCCCCGTGAGGCAGGCAGGCGCTGGGAAGGACGATCGGCGATGACGCCCCTGAGCACCGGGGACCCGGCGTCCATAGGCGGGTACGCCCTTCTCGGTCGGCTCGGGGCGGGCGGCATGGGAGTCGTCTATCTGGGAGTCTCCGCCTCGGGACGGCAGGTCGCAGTCAAGCTCGTGCGCGGGCCGTACGCCCAGGAAGAGGAGTTCCGGACACGCTTCCGCCAGGAGATCGCGGCAGCGCGCAGGGTGAGCGGTGCCTTCACCGCGCCTGTCGTGGACGCCGACCCGGACGCCGACCTGCCGTGGATGGCGACGCTCTACGTGCCGGGGCTCAACCTTGCCGAAGTCGTGGAGAAGGACGGCCCCCTGAGCCATCGGGAACTGCGCGCGCTGGGGCTGGGGCTCACCGAGGCGCTGCGCGACATTCACCGGGCGGGCCTGGTGCACCGGGACCTCAAACCGCGCAACGTCCTGATGACCGAGGACGGGCCGCGCGTCATCGACTTCGGCATATCGCGCGCTGCTGACAACCAGAGCCTCACCACGACCGGGCGGATGATCGGCACTCCGCCCTTCATGTCGCCGGAACAACTGGCCGCTCCCCGAGACGTCACCTCGGCCTCGGACGTGTTCTCGCTGGGGTCACTGCTGGTGTTCGCGGCTGTCGGCACGGGACCGTTCGACGCCGACAGCCCGTATATAACCGGCTATCAGGTGGTGTACGGGACCCCGGACCTCGACGGGGTACCCGAAGCGCTCCTGGGCATTGTCGAGCGCTGCCTGGACAAGGACCCGGCCGCTCGGCCGGAACTGGCGGACCTGCACCGCATGCTCCAGGCGCTGCCGGAGTCCGACGTCACCGAGTCCCCGAAGACCGGGCGGTCCGCGAAACCCCGGGTCCCCCCGACTTCTCGGAGCGCGGCCACCACCTCCACGGACGCCGCGACCGGCACCGGCAAGCGCCGCCGAGCACGGATGCTGCTCACCGGCCTCGGCGCGGCACTGGCCGTCACGGGACTGTGTGTCGGGGTGGGTGTCTCCGTGTCCGATCGGGACAGCACCACCGCCACCGCCACGGCCACCGCCCGTGCCGCGTCACTGCCCGCCGGCTGGCGGCCGTGGCGCACGAAGCTGCGGTACGACGTGAAGGGTGTCCCTCTCGACTACGACAGCCCCGGATGCGTGGCGGAGGGAAGCGCCCTGTTCTGTGGCGGTACGGGCGTCACGGTCGCCAGGATCGACGCGGCCTCCGGCCGCACCCTGTGGCGGACCGGCACCCGCCCCCAGGGGGCGCAGCCGATCGGCGTTCGCGACGGGCTGGTCTATGTGTACGAGGATCCGGACGACAGGACCAAGCGCGTGGTGGCTCTCGACGCCGCTACCGGGCACCGGCGGTGGCAACGCGACATCAACAAGTCCGAGGACGCGGTCCTGTACGGCGGCGGGCTGCTGACCCTGTCTCCCGACTACGCGTCGTTCGTGGCCTACGGGCCTTCCGGCAAGGAACTGTGGCGGGCGCCCTCGCTGGACGAGTACTGCACTCCGTCGGCGCTGGGAGGCGTCCCCTACGCCCTGTGCTCGGAGGGGACCGAGCCCGGCCAGGCCCCGGTCGAGCTGATGAAGCTCGGACCCGGCAGCCTGACCGGAACCGCCAGACTGCCCGAGAAGGCGGAAGCACTCGGCACTGTCGGCGGGCAACCCCTGTTCCTCGCCCCCCAGACCGCGAAGGACGTGTACGAAAGCGGGTACGAACGGCCGTACAACGCGCTGCTGCGGGTGGCCTCGGAAACCGGGCAGGTCAAACGGATACCGCTGGCGCGTCCGCTGACCGGCGCGGCCACCCTGGTGGACGGCGTCGTCTACTTCGTCCGGTCCGACGGGTCGGTCACCGCGGTGTCGGCGGACAGCGGCAAACAACTGTGGCAGAAGGTGACGGACGTGGAGAGTCTGTCCGCGCCCGCGGTGTCAGCGACGTACAAGCGGGTCTATTTCTCCAACCGCTTCGGCCGTCTGCTGGCGCTGGACAGTCGCACCGGAGCGCAGGTTTGGCGCAGCTCCGCACTGGACGACCCCGGGGACAAAGCGCAGGACTACCCGCCGCGAGTGCTGCTCGTCCAGGACGCGATCGTGGCGATGGCCGGCGACACGGCCTTCTCCCGGAGCCCGGACGGGCCCACCTGACCGGCCGAGGAAATCGCCGCGCACGGTGCGGATCATCCCTCAGACCGCCTGCGCTGCCCTAGGCGTGTGCATCTGCAAGCCGGTGCGTCGGGGGTATCCCGCACCCGCAGGTGTCCCACCGCGGCGAGGCGGCCCGGTCCGGCGCAGCGCCCCCTGGCGGCGCCGTCACCAAGCACGTGCCCGGCGTTGTCATGACATGCGGCGCGGGCACACGGTGGGTGGACGGTCGCCGGCCCGGGCAACCGCCCACTGCGGTGGACGGCCGCCCTTCTGCTGCGACGGCGACCAGGGCCTCAGCCGATGGCGTACGCCCGGTACAGCGTCTCCACCGAGCGGTCCCCGGCGGAGTCGGTGACCTCGGAGCGCAGGGCGACGGCGCCGGAGGCCGGGTTGTGGACGAACGCCTGCCAGGTCGCGCCGGAGTGCTTGACGGTCGCTGCCTTCCAGGTCTTGCCGCCGTCGGCGGACGACCAGAACCGGACGGACTTGGCGGTCACGTCGGTGAACTTCACGTCGGGACCCTGGGAGCCGCGCCCCGCACTCACGTCGACCGTCGTGGTGCTGTTCGGTGCGGCCTGGTTGCGGCTGTTCAGCCCGGTGGGCAGGAAGCGGGTCAGGAAGACGGGCGCGACCATCGGCTTGGCCTGGTCAGCCTTGAAGTGCCAGTCGAGGGTGGCGCGTGACGACAGCATGCCGGCGGGGAAAGTGATGCCCGGACGGTAGCGATGGGCATCGACGGTCAGGCGGTACCAGCCGGCCGAGCGGATGCCGGCGGAGAACTCCGCGTCGGAAGAGCGCCAGTTGGTCAGGGTCTGCTTCTTGACGGTGGTGCTCCCCTTGGACAGGACCACCGTCTCCTTCGTCGGGTCGGCCCCGTTGGTTCCGACGTCGGGGTCACCGATCAAGGCGTCCGGAACGAAGGCGACGGACTTCCGCTCGACCGTCGGCAGGTAGTGGATCGGACTCCACGCGGCCCGGCCGAAGAACTGGGTGGAACCCTGCCCCGCCTTCAGCGTCCTGACCTTCGGGAAACCGCCGCCGATGTCGTCGCCGTTGTTCGCGAAGATGTCGTCGCGCGGCTGCCAGGTCCCGGGAGTCACATGGACGACGGCGCTGTACGGTGCGCTGTCGTCGCGGACCCCGGCCATCAGGTCGGTCGTGCAGTCGTCGGTCTTCGGCCGTGCCTGGAGCGCGGTGTCGTTCCGGCCGGCCATCTGCGTACCGCTGTGTACCGAGAAGCGCATCGTCGCCAGCTTCGACCGCTTGAACGACCCACCGGGCGCGGTCGGGATACCCGTGGTGTTCTGCACGGCGACGTAGCTGTCGCTTCCCGACCACTGCGCCATGTACCCGAACTGCAGCAGCTTGGAGGAGTCCGGGATGGCGTAGAGGGCTCCCTCGTCGTTCCAGCCGCCCGCGCTGAAGGCGGAGGGCATGTTGCTGACGGTGGCGGCGCACACCTGCGCGCTGATCCGCGGCGGGCCGGTCACGTCGGCGGGCGTATCGAGCGACACCTTGACGGTCTTGCCCTTGCGCGCGTCGAGTGTCACCGACTTGCTGCCGGACACCTGTACGACCTGAGCGCCGATGGTGTCGGTGCCCAGACCGTCCGTGGCGCTCTCGTAGATGTCGGTCATCGCGATGTAGCGCCCCGACGGCAGGCTGATCCGCTTGCCGGACCTGACGATGTACGTCTGACCGGACGGCACGGCGACGACGGTGACCGTCGTCGAGACCTTTCCGCCGTGCCGCCCCAGCGTGGTGACGGCCAGCGAGGCCGACGCCGCCTGCGTGGAAGCGGCGGAAGCGACCAGCGGTACCAGCGCGGCCACGCCGACGAAAGCGAGCGATCTCCGTCGCACCCTCATCAATTCCCCCTCCGAACCCGAAGTCGGCCAATCTTAGTCACGCCACGCACATGACAGATCAAGGCAAGGAGATACGTCTGATCAAGTGGTGCCCGACAAGTGCTAGGGTCCGCCCGCTTGTTCGGGGGGATGGGGCCCTCCGCAGGGGAGGGAAACCAAGTGACTCGTCATGTTTTCATGCGTGGCTCCGCTGATGACGTACGAGTCCGGCGACGGGGCGACGCATCTGTACAGCCGCTCGCTGGCCACGGCGGGCACCCTGACGGCAGGCACACGCACGGACCGGGGAGCGACCCAGAGGTGCGGGGTGATGGACGGGGACCACGGGAGCTGTCCCGACCTGATGGGTACGGGTGACGGCCGGGCGGTCACCCGGAACACGGCCGGGGAGGTCTCCGTCCTGGACCGGGCTGTCGAAGCCGGCCGCGTCATGGACGCTGGTGTTCCGGAACAGGGCGACCGGCGCCACCCTGCGCACCCTGTCCGGTGGAGCCGCGCACGACGCGGTCCGCACGTCCTGGAACGGCAGGACGTCGACGGGTGCGTACGTGCCCAGCGGCACATACAGCTGGACGCTGACGGTGGCCCCGGCCGACAAGCACGGCGCGTCGGCGACGGCGTCCGGCTCGCTGAAGCTGACCGGTGGTGCCGCGGTGAGACGCGACCATGTCGGGTCCGACGGGATCGGTGACCTGCTCACGCTCACCCCCTCGGGCGCGCTCACCTTCCACCAAGGCGACGGCGCGGGGAAGTTCTCGACGAAGACGACGGCTTCGGGCCGGCCGGCCTCGATCATGGCGGTGCCGTTCGGAGACCTGAACGGTGACCGCTGCGATGACGTGCTCGTGCGGCTCAACAGCGGTGCGCTGCGGGCGTACCGCCCTGGGTGCGGCAAAGCCCTGACGACATCCACGACGTACACCACTCGGGGAACGTCGGGCTGGAACCAGTACAACGTGCTGACCTCGCCGGGCGACTGACGGGTGACGGCCGGGCGGACCTGATCGCCCGCCAGGCGTCCGCCGGTGACATCTACCTGTACAAGGCCACCAGCAGCGGAACGCTCTCGGCGCGGGTGAAGATCTTCTCCAAGTGGACCGGTTACAAGAAGATCACAAGTGGACCGGTTACAAGAAGATCATTGGTGTCGGCGACCTCAACGGTGACGGGTACGGGGACCTGCTGGCACAGGACACGTCGAACAAGCTGTGGCGGTACGCGGGCACGGGGACCGGCAGCTTCAGGGCGCGGGTCGAGGTGGCCGACAACTGGGGTGCCTCCTGCAACGTCGTGGTGGGCGCCGGCGACATCACCGGGGACGGAAGGGCGGACATCGTCTCCCGCGACACCTCCGGCAAGTTGTGGCGCAACCACGGCGACGGCAAGGGTTCCATCGGTCCCCGCGCCGAGATCGCCACCGGCTGGCAGGGCTACAAGGCCCTGTACTGACCGGCCGACACCGAGGGTGTCCGGAACGCTGCGTTCCGGGCACCCCTCGGCCTCCGTAGCCAGGGTGCGGGTCGAGAGGGGTGGACCCGTCCCCCCGTCAAGGCCGATCGTGAGCGGCATGGACGATCACCGCGACGCTTCCGTCGACCCTGCCGGCTCCGCCGAACCCACCCCCTCCCACGGCCCCTCGCACGGTGCCGGATCGCCGAGGGCGAGCGGGGTCGCGGGCGTACCGGGAACCACGCGTGACGACGTGGCGTCGGGCGAGGAGGCCGGGGAGGTCCGTCGTTTCTGGGGTCGGCTCGGTCTTCCCGGGCTGATCGACGTCCACACGCACTTCATGCCCGAACGTGTCCTGCACAAGGTCTGGGACTACTTCGACACGAACGGACCGCTGATCGGCGGGCTCGAGTGGCCGATCGCCTACCGGAAGGAGGAGGCGGAACGGACCGCCCTTCTGCGGGAGTTCGGCGTCCGGACCTTCACCGCCATGCTCTATCCGCACAAGCCCGGCATGGCCCGGTGGCTGAACGGATGGGCTGCCGACTTCGCCCACCGCACCCCCGACTGTCTGCACACCGCCACTCTCTATCCCGAGCCGGGTGTGGAGACGTACGTCCGCGAGGCCGTCGAGGCGGGCGCGCGTGTGTTCAAGGCGCATGTGCAGGTGGGGGCGTACGACCCGGCCGACGAACTTCTCCAGCGGGCCTGGGGGGTGCTGGCCGAGGCACGGATCCCCGTGGTGATCCACTGCGGCTCCGGGCCCGCGCCCGGCAAGTACACCGGCCCCGAGCCGATCGCGCGGGTGCTGGCGCGGCACCCGAGGCTGCGGCTGATCGTCGCGCATCTGGGGATGCCCGAGTACGAGGAGTTCCTCGGCCTCGCCGAGCGGTACGACCAGGTGCGGCTGGACACGACGATGACGTTCACCGACTTCGCCGAGGGGTTCATGCCGTTCCCCCGCCGGGCCCTGCCCCGGCTCGCCGGGCTCGGCGACCGCATCCTGCTCGGCTCCGACTTCCCCAACATCCCCTATCCCTATGTGCACCAGCTCCACGCCCTGGAGCGGCTGGGACTCGGGCAGGAGTGGCTGCGGGCGGTGTGCCACGACAACGCGGCAACGCTGTTCGGACTGTGACAAGGGCTCCGTGAAGCGGGCGCCGCCCCGAGCCGAAGGAGCCCGCTTCACGGTGTGCGTCAGGCAGGCGTCCTGGCCGTCGAGTCCGGCCGGGCCGGCTCCGGTGCGACGACGCGGCGGCGTCGGGTCGGCAGGCCGATCGTCGGGTTGGCGACGCCCCAGGCCGCGCCCTTGCAGACCAGTTCCTTGTAGACGGCGGCCGGCCGTCCCGTCAGGGCCGCCCGGACCGCGCGGTCGTCGGCGGTGACGTACTGGATCAGGCCTTCCCTGCGGCCCAGCGAGATGCACTGGTTGAAGTAGCGGAGCGGTACGTTCGGGAGCTTCCCGCCGGTCAGGCGTGCCGCGATGGCGTCGGCGGCCTGCCATGCGGCGGGGGTGCCCGAGGCGCACGACATCCGCAGCGGCTTGTCGCCCGGGCCCATCGCCAGGGCCGCGTCGCCGATGGCGTACACGTCCGGGTGCGAGACCGAGCGCATGGTCCCGTCGACCACGATCTGGCCCGTGTCGCTGACCTCCAGGGTGGTGGCCGTCGCGATCGGGTGGACGGCGAAGCCCGTGGTCCACACGGTGACCGCGGCCGGGACGGTCGTGTTGTCGGCGGTGGTGACGCGGTCGGCCTCGACGCCGGTGACGACGGTGTGCTCGTGCACCGTGATGCCGAGCTTGCCGAAGACCTTCCGCAGATGCCGGGCGCCCTTGGGCGAGAGCCAGTTGCCGAGGGCGCCGCGGGCGACGAGGGCGATGTCGAGGTCCGGGCGGGCCTCGGCGATCTCGGCGGCGGCCTCCAGGCTGGTGAGGCCGCCGCCGACCACGACCACGGGCTGTCCGGCGTCCAGGCCGGCCAGGCGTGCGCGCAGCCGGAGCGCTCCGGGGCGACTGGCGATCTCGTGGGCGTGCTCGGCGGTGCCGGGGACGCCCTGGCCGTTCCAGCCGCTGCCGAGGGCGTACACGAGGGTGTCGTACTCCAGTGTCTCGGCGCCGTTCGCGCCGAGGACCGCGACGGTCCTGCGGTCGACGTCGACGGCGGTGACCTGGGCGAGCTTCAGTTCGACGCCGGTACCCGCGAACATCTCGCTGAAGGGCCGGGGGATGAGGTCCTGGCCGACCGCGAGCTGGTGCATCCGCACGCGCTCGACGAAGTCGGGCTCGGCGTTGACGAGGGTGATGGCGACGTCTTCGCGGTGCAGGCGCTTGGCGAGGCGGCCGGCGGCGATGGCGCCGGTGTATCCGGCTCCGAGGACGACGATGCGGTACTGCATGTCCTGGCTCCTGTCTTCGGCGGGTTCGCCCCTTGAACCGGGCGGGCCGCCCTTTCCTGACAGCAGCGCGATGTGAAGCACCTCACATCGGGTCAGAAGAGCCGGAGCAGTGGTTCGCCGCGGTCGGCGGCCGCCCATCGCCGGCTCGCGCGGTCGAGCTTTTCGGGGTTGACCTGGTTGCGGAACGCGGCGATGCCCTCGGTGGTGATCTCCAGGCACATGACGCCGATGACCCGGCCGTCGACGACCGCCACCACGGCGGGGCCGCCGTTGGCGGTCGTGGCGTAGAGCTCGGGTGAACCGCCGACCAGGGCGCTCTTGGCCTTGCTGGGCTTGAACAGGCCCCGCATGAACTTCGCGACCGCGAGGGCACCCTCGAACGCCTTGGCGCGGGCCGGGACCTTTCCGCCGCCGTCGCCGATCGAGACGGCGTCCTGGGTGAGAAGCCGTACGAGCGGTTCGGTCCGGCCGGTGGTGGCGGCCGCCAGGAACTCATCGATGATCCGCCGGGCGGCGGCCTCGTCGATCTCGGTGCGGGCCTTGCCGGCCGCGACATGCTTCTTGGCGCGGTGGAAGATCTGCTGGCTCGCGGCCTCGGTGATGTCGAGCATCTCGGCGATCTCCCGGTGCGGACAGGCGAAGGCCTCCCGCAGCACGTACACCGCCCGCTCGCCGGGGGAGAGGCGCTCCAGCAGGGCGAGGACCGCGTACGAGACCGATTCGCGCTGTTCGGCGGTGTCGGCCGGGCCGAGCATCGGGTCTCCGGCGAGCAGCGGCTCGGGCAGCCACTGGCCCACATAGGTCTCGCGGCGCGCGCGGGCCGAGGTGAGCTGGTTGAGGCACAGGTTGGTGAGAACCTTCGTCAACCATGCCTCGGGGACCTCGATGTGCTCGACGTCGGCGGCCTGCCAGCGCAGGAACGTCTCCTGTACGGCGTCCTCGGCCTCGCTCGCGGAGCCGAGCAGGCGGTAGGCGATGGCCTCCAGGCGGGACCTGGAGGCCTCGAACCGGTCCACGTCGTTCATGGTCAGCGCCATGGGCCGGATCCTAGTGCCATGGCAGGTGACGTCCGCCGCCCGGTCGTGACGACCGTACGCAGCACGCCGTTTCCTGTCCGGGCGGCCCGGTCCGGCCGTCCGGTTCCCTCAACTCCCGTAATTCTCATGCGCCGGCCTGTGACACCTCATACGATCCCCTCGCCGCCCGCACACCAGTGCGCATCAGCACCCTATGCGGGCATCCGAACGGGAGGGACCACTTGACCATGCCCTTCGGCGCGCGCTCGCGTGCCGTCCTCGCTTCTCTGGGAACCCTCGGCCTGGCACTGGCCGTCGCGTCGCCCGCGAGCGCGGCCGGCGGGACGCCCACCACACCCACGCAGTTGTTCAACGGCAACCGGAGTTGCTCGACCGACGCGGACCGGCCCACCTACGTCTGGGCCGGCACCGGCCTTGTCGTCGAGGGCATTCCCGCCACCACCGACACCACCGGCAACCCGTCGGTCAGCGTGCAGTACCAGGTCTGGCCGGTCACCGACCCGGCGCAGACCACGACGGTCACCCGTGAGCACGCCACCCCCGGCTTCGAGGCCCCCGGACAACTGCCCTCCGACGCGCTCGCCGACGGGCAGACCTACGCCTGGCGGGCGCAGACGGTGGCCGGAAGTACCGCCTCGGACTGGTCGGCCCCCTGTTACGTCACGATCGACGACACCCGCCCGGCGAACGCGCCCACCGTCTCCTCGCCGAACTATCCGCCGGACACATGGAACCGGGGCGGCGAGCCGGTCAGGTTCACGCTGAGCGCCAACGGCGTCGACGACGTCACCGGGTTCGAGTACTCCTGGCAGCAGGACCTCCCGGTCATCGGCACGCCCATCGGCGACCACGGTGTTCCCCAGCCTGTGGACCCGTACGCGGACCCGCGATACTTCACGCGCGCCGACGCCCCGGGCGGTTCGGCCACCCTCAGTCTGGTACCGCCGACGGGCTCCGGTCCGATGACCCTGTGGGTGCGAAGCCTGGACCGGGCCTACAACGTGTCGGCGATGAGCAGCTACAGCTTCCTCGTCAGCTCCACGGCACCCGCCGTCACCTCGGACGTCCCGTCGCCCGAGTTCGGCAGGCCGACCACGTTCACGCTCCTGCCCGACGCCGCGCTTCAGTCGACGAGCCCGGTCGTCGGCTACTCCGTGCACACCGTCGGCAGCCCCAACGGCGACGAGACCGTCGACGTCAAGGCTGCGGCGGACGGCACGGCGAAGGTGAAGCTCACGTTGGACGGCCTCTACGGCGAGTCCCTCTCGGTGACCAGCAAGAGCGCGAACGGCTGGGTCAGCGACGCGGGTTCGTGGAGCACCGGCTACGACACCACTCCCACCGTCGCCTCGGAGGTCTACCCCGAGAACGGTTCGGGCGGCGGTGTGGGCGTCCCGGGCACCTTCACCTTCACACCGAAGGTGAAGGGGGTCGTGAGCTACACGTACTCCTTCAACGGGGAGCCGGAGGTCACGGTCGCCGCGCACGCCCACCACACCGCGCGCATCGACTGGACCCCCGCCTCGGACGGCTACTCCGACCTCACGGTCTACGCGACGACCCGCTCCGGTCTCCAGACGGCGCCCTACGACTACTCGTTCACCGTGCAGGGGAACAGCGGATCGTAACCGGGGATCGTAACCGGGGATCGGAACCGGGGAACGTAACCGGGGAACGTAACCAGGTAACCAGGGAACGTCACTGGGGATCGACCGCGCATGTGCCGTGCCCGAGCCCGCCGCAGCAGCGCGTGGGCTCGGGTGTCGGCCGCCCTCGCGCGGCAGACACGGCGAGCCCGGCGAGCCCGGCAGACAGGGGTCGGGTCCTGAGCGGCTACGACGCGATGACGGCGACCCCTGTCCTGCCGCCGTCCACATCCACCACGGTGCCGTGGACGAAGGCCGCTTCGTCGCTCGCCAGCCAGACCACGGCGTGCGCGATGGCGTCCGGCGTGCCGACGTCACCGGCCGGGGTGCCCTTCATCATGATCTCGCCCGGATGGGGCTCGCTGTCCTCCGGGGACGGGGGCAGGATCACGCCCGGGGAGACGGCGTTCACCCGTACGCCCATCGGGCCGAACTCCGCGGCCCAGGCCCGTGTGAGCGTTTCCATGGCTCCCTTGGTGGAGCTGTAGAGCGCGCCGAGAGGGACGCCCAGGCGCGCGATCCACGAGCCGAGGTTGACGATCACTCCACCACCGGCCTCCGCCATGGCGAGGACGACGGCGGCGGTGAGGAAGAACGGCGCCTTGACGTTCACGCCGTAGACCCTGTCGAACGTCTTCTCGTCGGTGTCGACGGTCCCGGGGGCCGGGTAGATGCCGGCGTTGTTCACCAGGATGTCGACGCGCCCGCCCAAGGTCTCCCGGGCCCGGTCGGCCAGGTCCTGGGAGGCCTCCTTGCTGCCGTCGAGGTCCGCCACCAGAAAGTCGGCGCGGCCGCCGGACGCGCGGATCCCTTCGACGACCCGTGTCCCCCGTTCCCGATTGCGCCCGGACACGATGACATGGGCCCCCTCGGCGGCGAACGCTTCCGCGATCGCCTGCCCGATATTGCTGGTCGACCCCGTGACCAGCGCCGTCTTGTTCCGCAGTCGTGCACTCATGACGCGCCCTCTCCCGTCTCGTACGGCTCGTGGTGTGCGGATGCCTTGGTGTGCGGACCACTGTGCGTCGAGGATTTTGGACCGGCAAGTCCAGACTGGGACGCCGCTCTCGCCGTCATCCGGTGCCTTCCGGTGTCTTCCGGCGTCGTCCCGTGCCGTCCGGGATGCCGCCGGTAAAATGGACCTGTTGGTCCATTGAGGGGGAGGGGCGGAGGAGACCGCATGCCGGACGCGCTGACCGCGAAGGGCCGCGCCACTCGGGCCCGCATTGTCGAGGGGGCGGCCGAGGTGCTGCGCGAGCAGGGTGTCGCCGTCACGACACTCGACGACATCCGCAGCCGCACCGGCACGAGCAAGAGCCAGCTGTTCCACTACTTCCCCGACGGCAAGGACGAACTGCTGCTGGCGGTGGCCCGGTTCGAGGCGGACCGCGTCCTGGAGGACCAGCAGCCGCACCTGGGGCGGCTGGACTCGTGGGAGTCCTGGTACCAGTGGCGGGACGTGGTGGTGGAACGCTATGAACTCCAGGGTGACCACTGCCCGTTGGGATCACTGTTCCTGCAGGTCGGGCGGTCCGGCCCCGGTGCGCGGGCGATCGTGACGGAGCTGATGCGCCAATGGCAGGGGCAGCTCGCCCGCGGTATGCGCACCCTTCAGGCGAGCGGCCTGGTGTCGCCGGACCTCGATGTGGAGCGGACGGCCGCCGCGCTGCTGGCGGGCATCCAGGGAGGCGTGACCATCATGATGTCCACGGGTGACTCGACCCACCTCAGGGCGGCGCTCGACACGGGGATCGCACACCTTCGCGCGACGGCGGGCGAGTCGGCGACGGCCTGAGGGCTCAGGCCCTCGCCGTCACCGTCACCGTCGCTGTGGCCGACGGCGACGGTGGGTCAGTGGGCCGTCGCGGGCGCGGCCTTCTTACGGGCGCGGTACGCGGCCGCCTTGATCTTGTTGCCGCAGGACTCCATCCCGCACCAGTGCCGGCGCATGCCCCGCGAGCGGTCGATATAGGTGCGGGTGCACTCGGGGTTGTCGCACTCCTTGAGCAGGGGCACGTCCGGACCCCTCAGCAGCTCGACGGCATGGCGCGCCACCATGGAGAGGGCTTCTTCCGGGGTTGCCTGTGTCCATCGCCCCGACGGGGTGAGCTGCGGTACGGCCGAAGGCTTGCGTGCCGCGTTGTTCACCACGGTCAGTGCCGCCCCGTCGTACTCCTCCCCGAGCCTGCGGGCGGTGACCAGCTGATAGACGGCTTCCCGTACGGTCGTCGCCTGCTCGACGTCGGCCTCCCGGCTGGGGGAGACCGCATCGACGAGGCCGGACTCCACGTACCACGCGTTGAGCCGGTCCGGCGTCGCGAACATCTCGAAGCGGACCGAACGGCGCGCTCGGAGCGTTGCGGCGAAGTCGAGTGCCGGGTTTCCGCATACGAAGGCATGATCGAGGTTCACATCACCATTCTGGCCGGTTACTGCGGTGCCGGGCAAGATGCGCCACCTACCGAAGCCGCGGCCGATCACCGCCCTCGGGCTCAGAGGCCCAGGTCGGCGGCGAGACAGGAGAAGGACATCCACGACGCCTCGGGGTCGTAGGCGTATCGCGTCGCATCGTTCGGCGTAGCCACCTTCTCCTGGACCATGTCCTCGTAGCGGATGCGCTCGGGCAGTTTGCCGAACCTCGCCCGGCGTGCCGCCGCGGCGCCGTCCTTCGTGTTCTGGCTTTCCATGGCCTGACCCCTTTCGATCTCTGAGGTGGTCACCCGTCAAGAGGGTGACTCAAAAATGGTCCACGTCGATGACGGCCTGGGCGAAGGCGGTGGGGGCCTCCTGGGGCACGTTGTGGCCGATCCCTGTCAGGGTCCGGTGCTCGTACGCACCGGTGAACCGGTCCCGGTACGAGGCGCCGCCCCCCGGAGCGGTGAAGGGGTCCCGCTCGGGATCGAGGGTGATGGTGGGCACCTCGACGACCGGCCGCGTGGCGAGCCGCTTCTCGAGTCCGTCGTAGCGCCGCTCCCCGTCGGCGAGGCTCAGCCGCCAGCGGTAGTTGTGGATGACGACGGCCGCGTAGTCGGGGTTGTCGAAGGCCGCCGCCGTGCGCTCGAAGGTGGCGTCGTCGAAGTCCCACGTCGGGGAGACCGTGTCCCAGACGAGCCTGGTCAGGTCGTGGCGCAGGGTCTTGTCCTCCATGGCGGCCCGGCCTCGCTCGGTGGCGAAGTAGTACTGGTACCACCAGGCGTGTTCGGCCGTGGGGGCCAGCGGCTTCAGGTTGGCCTGGAGGTTGGTGACGAGGTAGCCGCTCACCGACACGAGGGCCTTGCAGCGCTCGGGCCAGAGCGCGGCGACGATGTCGGCGGTGCGCGAGCCCCAGTCGAAGCCGGCCAGTACGGCCCGCTCGATCTTCAGGGCGTCCATCAGGGCGACGATGTCGAGGGCGATGGCCGACTGCTGGGCATTGCGGAACGTCCGGTCGGAGAGGAAGCGCGTCGTGCCGTGGCCGCGCAGATACGGGACGATCACCCGGTAGCCCTTCTCGGCCAGCAGCGGGGCGACGTCGACGTAGCTGTGGATGTCGTACGGCCAGCCGTGCAGGCAGATGATCGCGGGGCCGTGGGCGGGACCCAGTTCCGCATAGCCGACGTCCAGCAGGCCGGCCCTGATCTGCTTCAGGCGCGGGAACGAGGCGTGCGCGCCGGGGCTGACCGTGGGCACGGCCGACGCGGCGGTCCCGCGCGGTGCGGCGGCGGAGGCGGACGGCACCCCCTGTGGACCGACCGGCGAGACGGCCGCCGCGCTCGTGCCCACGGCCTTGCCGAAGGTGCGCCTGTTGATCACGTGAGCCCTCCGTGAATGCGTCGCCAAGATGCGTACGGGATGACTGTTACAGAGCCGCCGTCACCGGTCAAGACGGTGACTCAAGGTTCCGGGTCGGCTCAGTCATCGCCCATACAGGTCGAAATCTTCTTGTCAGCCCGAAACGTGCGCCGCCACACATCACCTGCTTGACGGGTGACGACTGCCGCTGTCAGCATTCCGTCACCGCCTGAACGGGTGACTCGGAGGGGCGCACTCGTCGACTCGGCGTTCGATGCACGAGAGGGGATCCCGACCATGGCAGTCAGCTACACCGCCGTTGTCCACGTCGACGGAGAGGGCCGTAACGGAGGCCGCGTCCAGTCCGAGGACGGACTGCTGGAGACGACGCTGTCCATCCCGAAGGAGCTGGGCGGTGCCGGCGACGCCACGAACCCGGAGCAGCTGTTCGCCGCGGGATGGGCGGCCTGTTTCCCCGGCGCCGTACGCCGGGCGGCCGCGCAGCGCAAGGTACGGCTGACGAGCACGGCCATCACCGCCGAAGTCACCCTTGAGCACGGGGACGACGGAGAGTTCGGCCTGGTCGCGGCGCTCAACCTGGAACTCGGCGGCGTCGACCAGGACACCGCCACGGAACTGGGCGCCGCCGCCCACCAGATCTGCCCCTACTCCAAGGCCACGCGCGGCAACATCCCGGTCACCGTCAACGCCACCGCCGCCTGACGGGGCCTGCCGGGGCGCAGGGACCGCGGGGTCGCAGAGACCGTGGAAGTCGTGGACCCTTCGTCGTCCGCGGTGGGCGCGGTCGCGGTTTTCAGTAATTCAGCGCGAAACGGCGTAGCTGCTGCCCGACACTCGTCGGACAGCAGCTACGCCGTCATCCGTGGCGAACCAAGAGTCACCACGAGGCCCGTTCACGGGCCCAGGGGGCGGATCTGCGCTCACGCAGTTCCGGCATGGAAGAGACACGCGGCGGCTGGTTGATCGCAGGCGGGGACGGAGGCAGCACAAGTCCCTTGGGCGGCGGACTGCTCTCCCGCCCCTTCCCTCCCGTGGGGAACGACTCGGGAAGGCACGGGGAACGGTCCCCCGCAGCATCGGTGATGTCCCGAGGACGGGACGATCACCGAACGCACAGGGGGAACAACGATGCGCACGATGACTCTGCGGACGAGGGCAGCCGTGGTGACGGTGGCCGGCCTGGCGATCCTGGCCATCGGGGCGGCCGCCCCGGGTCACGCCGCCCGGCACACTCAGGCCGACGACCGCGGTCCCGGAGTCGTCGGCACGACGGTCCTGGCGGACGGCCGCGGGCCCGGTGTCATCGCCGCGGCAACCCCCGCCGACGACCGCGGACCCGGCGTCGTCCGCACGAAGGTTCTGGCAGACGGGCGTGGGCCCGGGATCGTCGCCGTGGCTGTCCCCGCCGACGACCGCGGGCCCGGTGTCATCGCCGCCGCGGTCCCGGCCGATGGTCGGGGGCCGGGCAGTTCGGCTGCCTGACGGAGCGGTTGCGCGACCCCTCCGCGCGCCGGGGAGGCGGGCCGTCACACGTGGCGGCCCGCCTCCGTCACGTCCATCGCGTCGTACAGTTCCTCGGCCGCCTTGCGGTGGGCCTCGGCTTCCGTGTCGTCGCCCAGTGCCTCGGCCGCCTGGGACATGCCGTGCAGGGCACGGGCCGTCTCGATGCGGTAGCCCAGCGCGGAGGCCAGTCGGTGGGCGTGACGGTGGAGGTCCATGGCCCGGGCCGGTTCGCCGCGCCGCAGATGGACCAGCGCGACGACATTGGCGACCGCCGCCTGCCGCAGGGGCATCCCCCGGGCCGAGACCAGTTCCATGGCATGGTCCGCGTACTCGGCGGCGGTCTGGTCCTGGCCGAGGCGCTGGCACAGCTGGGCCCAGTGCGCGTGGACGAAGGCCACGTTGCCGGGCTGGAGGGTCTCGTCGCACAGTTCGAGGGCCTGGGCCAGACAGACCCGCGCCCGTTCGTCCTCGCCGAGACCGAGGTGGGCCAGTGCGAGCCAGGTGAGCGAGGTGATCTCGTTGCCGCGCTCGCCGAGCCGCCGGTTGAGTTCCGTCGCCCGGGCCGCGTGCCGGGCGGCGTCGGCGTACCGGCCGGTCCAGGTCAGCACCGAGCTGAGGTTCGCCAGCGCCTCCGCCTCCATGCGCGCCACGCCGAGTTCGCGGTGCAGCGCGATGCCCTGCTCCAGATAGACGCAGGCCCGCTCGAAGTTGCCCAGGGCGCTGTGCAGCAGGCCCAGCACATCCAGGCAGAACGCCTCCGTGGGCCGGTGGTCGGTGGCCGACGCCAGTTGCAGCGCCTCCTCGGCGACCACGATGCCGTCCTGGAAGGCGCCGAGCCACCAGTTGGCGATGCCCAGATTGCCGAGGCTCACCTGGAGCAGCGGCGGATCCCCGAGCACCCGCGCGGAGTCGACCGCCAGCCGGCTGATCGCCCCGAACTCCTCGTGGTGACCGCGCAGGTTGAGATAGAACATGAAGTTCCGGGCGAGCACGACCGCGTCGCGGTGCACCCCGTAGGCACCCGCCCGCTCCACGACGACGCGCAGCGCGTCGTGCTCACGGCCGAACCAGCGCAGCGCCTGCTCGTCGTCGGCCATCTCCGGCAACCGCCAGGGCCGCCGGCCGGCCCCGGTGTCGTACCGTGACCGCCCTGGGAAGAGCACGTCGCAGGCGGCCTCGCTGGCCGTGACGTAGTACGACACCAGGCGCTGGACCGCCTCCCGGGCGCCGTCCTCGTCGCCGCGCAGCGCCATCGCGTAGGTGCGCACCAGGTCGTGGAAGCTGTAGAGGCCCATCTCCGGCTGTTCCAGGAGATGGATGTCGAGGAGGTGTTCCAAAGCGTCCTCGGCCTCATGGACGTCGCCGCCGAGCAGCGCGGCGGCGGAGTGCACGTCCAGGGTGCCGCCGGGATGCTCGGCCAGCAGCCGGAACGCGGCGCGCCTGCTCTCCTCCATCGCCTGGTACGACAGCCGCAGCGTGGCCTCCACACTGCGTTCGCCCGCGCTGAGTTCATGCAGCCGGCGGGTCTCGTCGGCCAGCCGGTCGACGAGGTACTGGACGGTCCAGCGCGGCCGGTTACGCAGGCGCGCGGCGGTGATCCGCAGGGCCAGCGGCAGCCCTCCGCACAGCTGCACCAGCTGGGCCGTGGCCCCGGGTTCGGCGACGGAACGTTCCTCCCCGAGGGTACGAGCCAGCAGGGCGGCGCTGTCGTCGCCGGAGAGCAGCTCCAGGGAGAGCCACTCGGCGCCGTCGAGGTCGAGCATGCGGATCCGGCTGGTGATGAGCACCAGGCAGCCCTCGGAGGGGGGCAGCAGCGGCCGGATCTGCGCGGCGTTCACGGCGTTGTCGAAGACCAGCAGCAGCCGGCGCTGCGCCGCGATGTTGAGCCAGAGGGTGATCCTGCGCTCCAGGCCGTCGGGCATCCGGTCGTCCGGCACCCCCAGGCTGCGCAGCAGGGAGTCGATCACCGTGCCGGCCTCCTGCGGCTTCTCCCCGGGGCTGAACCCGCGCAGGTCGACGAAGAGCTGCCCGTCCGGGTACTCCTCGGCCAGCCGGTGGGCGGCGTGCACGGCGAGCGCGGTCTTGCCGCTGCCGCCCATGCCGTCGATACCGAGGATCCGGGCGGCACCCCGGCCGGGGGCCCGGCCGGCGGCGACGATCCGGCGCAGCTCCGCCTCCCGACCGGTGAAGTCCGGCAGGTCGTACGGCAGGGTCCGGGGCGGCTGCTCCAGCTTGGGCGGCAGGTCGTCCTGGGCGACGGGCGCCGGAGCGCCGCGGCCGGTCACCGACTGCGGTGGCCGGGGGGCGACTTCGGGGCTGTCGCGCAGGATCGCCTCGTAGAGCCGGGTGAGTTCGGCGCCGGGGTCGATGCCGAGCTCCTCCACGAGCAGGTCGCGGACCCGGCCGAACTCCTCCAGGGCCTCCGCCTGCCGGCCCGAACGGTACAGGGCGAGCATCAACTGGCCGCGCAGGGCCTCGCGCAGCGGGTGCGAGGTGACCAACTCGCGTAACGGCGCGACGAGTTCGGCGGCCTCGCCGAGTTCGAGGCGCAGCTCGTGATACTGCTCGGCGACCGTCATGTGCCGCTCCTCCAGGGCGGCGGAGGCGGCGGATATCACCTCGCCGCCCGCGCCCGCGAGAACCGGCCCGCGCCACAGGTCGAGCGCGGTCCGCAGTTCGTCGGCCGCCTCCACGGCACGCCCGGCGGCCACCGCTTCCCTCGCGAGTCGCGCATGCTGGTTGAACTGATGCAGGTCGAGCTGACCGGCGTCCAGGAGGGCCCGGTAGCCGATCCCGTCGGTGACGATCAGTTCGGAGCCGCCCGGTATGCGGTTGCGCAGCGCGGCGACCGCCTTGCGGACCTGGTGGGCGGCGGTCTGCGGCGGCTCGTCGTCCCATGCGGCGGCCACCAGCCGGGACACCGGGACCATGCGGCCCGGTTCCAGCAGCAGGGTGACCAGCACGCGTTCCTGCGTGGGGCTGCCGAGTTTGAGTCGCCGCTCCCCGTGCCAGCCCTCCAGTGATCCCAGAATGTTGAATCTGACGGCAAAGTGTCCCGACTCCCCCAGCGCCATGGACCTTTCGTCCACCCCCCGTTTTCCGTCCCGACCCGAGACGATCCCGTCCATCCTAGGTCTCGGCGCGGGGAGGTGAAGTGTCAGGTCTGTGATACGGAACACAGCGGTTCGGTCAACGCCCGCCGTACGCAGGCGCGCAGGGAGCCGCAGCGGAAGGCCGGCCCGGTGCCGGCCTTCGCGGCGCAGGGGTCACGGAGTCTCAGCCAGTCGGAAGCCGATCACGTAGATGGGCTTGTCGTACCAGCCGTGCCGCCTGCGGCATCGGGTCAGATCGCCGTAGCGGGTGAAGCTGCCGCCCCGGGCCACTCGGTACGCCCCCTGCGTCAGCAGCAGGTCGTCCGGCTCGGGGGCACCGCCGGGGTAGGGCCGGTAGTCGTCGGCGACGAACTCCTCGACGTTCCCGCCGAGGTCGTCCACGCCGAACGGGCTGCGCCCGGCGGGGTAGACCCCGACCGGGGTCGTGGTGAGCGGGCCCGCCTCCACGGTGTTGGCGCACTCGGGCCGGAACGACTCGCCCCACGGGTACTCGCGGCCGTCACCGCCCGAGGCCGCGTACTCCCACTCCGCCTCCGACGGCAGCCGGAAGCGGCGGCCCGTGCGCCGCGACAGCCAGGCCGCGTACGCGTCGGCGGCCTCCGCCGGCACGCCCCACACCGGGTGGTTGGCCAGCTCCCGGGGGTAGACGCCGAACGGCCACGACCGCGGCAGCCAGGTCTCGTGGGTGTCCTCCAGGAAGGCGCGGTACTCGCTGTTCGTCACCGGGTAGCGGGCGATGCGGAAGGCGGCGATGTCGACCTCGTGCGCCGGGCTCTCCTTGGCGATCCACTCCTCCACCACGCCGACGTGCCGCCATCGGTCGGTCACCTCGGCGACCCGCTCCGACGGCAGACCCAGGGTGACCCGGGCGGCCGGCACGTCGATCATCTCCGGGTCGAGGACGCGGATGCGCGGGTCGCCGAACAGGCCCAGCACGGTGCCGGCCGCATGCCGCCGGGGGCACGGCTCGTGCGGCGCCGTCGCGACCGCGATCAGGGTCTCGGGGGAGGCCGTCAGCAGGTCGCGGTGGGTACCGATGGACTCCTCGGAGCTGCGCCGCACGAAGGACTCGGGCAGTCCCATCGCCGCCCGGTCGCCGACCAGGTTCGGGTTCATCGGTCGCCTCCGGGGATCTCGTACACCCGCCCGTCGTAGGAACCGGCCAGGAAGGCGTCCCGCCGCGGGTCGTGGCACAGCGAGGAGATGCCGGCCGTGGTCGGGCGCTGGACCACCGGCCAGGTCCCGGACTCCGTGTCGAAGACGGCGACCATGCCGCTGTAGGAGCCGGTGGCCACGTACCGGCCGTCCGGCGAGGCGGCGGCGCACTTCACCGAGTGGTCGTGCGGGGTCGGAAGGGCCATCGCGGTGGGGCCGTCCCACAGCCGCAGCAGCCCGTCCCGGCTCACGCTCGCGAAGCGCCCGCCGGGCAGCGCCGCACAGCCGTTGGCGATCCGGTCGTGGGCGGCGTCGACGCGTGCCGTCCCGGTGAAGTCCTCGGTGGAGAACCAGGAGGCCGCCGCGTCCGCGCAGACCGCGAAGACACGGTCCCCGGACACCGCCACGCCCTTGACCGCGCCGGTGTGCAGCGGCAGCGTCGCCTCGTGCCTGACGGCGCCGTCGGGCTGGACGGAGAACACCAGGCCCTCACCGGTGTAGGCGCCGATCACCACGTGCGGCACCCCGGCGCGCTCGAAGGCGGCGCCGCAGTTGAGCGGCGAGCGGTGCTGGTACAGCACCTCGCCGGTGAGCGCGTCGAAGACGGTGCCCATCTGGCCGCCGCTGAACACCCGCCCGCCGGCCGGGGTGAGGAAGTTGCACAGGCTGCCCGTCGCGGCGGCCGGCACACCGTCGGCCCGCAGGATCCCGGCGTCCCCGATGGTCAGCAGCCGTCCCTCGTGCACGGCGACGGCGTTCACGCCATGGGTGGGCTCGACATGGTCGAGGTCCCAGCTGCCCTCGGCGATGCGGTGAATGGCGTACGACGACCCGAAGGTGGCGAAGGCCAGGGTGTCGCCGTCGAGGAAGGCGCACGAGCGGGGCCACACGTCGGCCGGGAAGGTCGACGAGGCGACCGGCCGCAGCCCGTCGGTCACGTCCCACACCCGCAGGGTGCGGTCGTAGCTGAGGCTCACCATCCGGCCCTGGGCCACGTCCAGCACCAGCCGCTTGATGCCCGCCTTGTGGGCGTGGTAGGTGGAGGTCCCGTCGGCGGCGAGGACGACGATCTCCCCCTCGTCGTTGCCCGCGTACACCGTGCCCTCGGGGGTGACGGCGATGGTGTCGGTCTCGACGCCGCCGAGGTCGGTGTCGGAGAGCAGGCCGCCGGTGTCGAGCGACCAGCGTTTGATGGTGCCGTCGTCGCTGGAGGAGACCAACTCGTCGCCGACCGCCGCCCATTCGACGGAGATGACGTCGGCGGTGTGGCCGCCGAAGGTGTGCAGCAGGGTGCCGGAGAAGTCGTAGACCCGGACCCGGTGGTCACGGGAGGCGGTCGCGATGAGCGGCTTGGACGGGTGGAAGGACGACATCTCCACGTCGTCCTCCTGCTCGGAGAGCACCGCGAGGAGCTTGAGGTCGGGCACCGACCACAGGCGTGCGGTGTAGTCGCTGGAGGAGGAGACCAGATGACGGCCGTCGGGGCTGAAGGACACCTGGTTGGCGAGATGGTCGTGGACGGCGCGGGCGAGCGCCCGGCCGGTGCGCGCGTCCCACAGGACGAGCTGGTTGTCGTAGCCGGCGGTGGCCACGTACCTGCCGTCGTAGGCCGCGACTCCGCTGATGGGGCCGTTGTGGCGGATCACAGGACAGACACCTCCAGGTCTTCGGTACGGGATGCGGACGCCAGGGGCAGGGCGTCCGGGACGAGCAGGGTGTGGCCGGCGTGCCGGGCCTTCGCGTCGAGGTAGCGGCCGTTCTCGCCGGTCAGATAGACCCCGGTGGGCACGGTCTCGGTGACCTCGATGCCCAGGTCGGCCAACTGCCGCGCCTTGTCCGGGTTGTTGGTCAGCAGCCGGATGCGGGTCAGGCCGAGGGCGCGCAGCATCTCGGCGGCCGCCGTGTAGTCACGCTCGTCCTCGCCGCGGCCCAGCAGCCGGTTGGCCTCGAAGGTGTCGTTGCCGCGGTCCTGGAGGACGTACGCGTCGAGCTTGTTGTACAGGCCGATCCCGCGCCCCTCCTGGCGCAGGTACAGCACGGCCCCGCCCTCCCCCGCGACGCGCAGCAGCGACTCCTCCAGCTGGGGGCCGCAGTCGCAGCGCGCCGAGCCGAACACGTCGCCGGTCAGGCACTCGCTGTGCAGCCGGACCAGGGGGGTCGCCCGGCGGGGGCCGGGGACGACCACGGCCAGGTGCTCCTCGCGGTCGGGCAGATCGGTGAAGGTGACCAGGTCAGCCGTGCGGTGACCGGCCCGGTGCAGGGTGACCGGGACGCGGGCGCGGACGGCCGTTCGGCCCGGATGCCATGTGGTGTTGCTGCCGTCGTTCATGCGGGGACGGCCTCCTCTCGGGACGGGATGTGCGGTGCGGAAGGCGCCCACTGCCGCCAGGTGCGCCACAGCCACAGCAGGCCGGCGAGCTGGAGGCCGCCGAAGGCAAGGAAGGTGGCGGGCGCGCCGAGGGCGTCGGCGAGGGCGGGGACGGCGAGCGGTCCGGCCAGGACCGGCAGGCCGAGGACGAGGTCGACGATGCCGCCGACCCGGCCCAGTGCGTCGGCGGGGACGAACGTGAACACCATCAGGTCACTGGCCACGCCGAGCGCGGCCTGGAACCCGAACATCACGACCATCGCGGCGACGAACACGGGCTCCGAGCGGGACGCCATCAGCAGCAGCGCCCCGCCCATGCCGACGGTGCCGACGAGGACGATCGCGCGGAACGGGAAGGTCTTGCGCTCGGAGACGAGGACGGTGCCGAGCACTCCGGCGATGCGCACGGCCACCAGGACCAGGCCCACCGTGCGCGGCGAGAGGTCCCAGTCGTGCTGGAGCCGGAACAGAGACAGGGTCATCGTGCCGGTCGTGCCGACCAGCAGCATCGGCACGAAGACCAGGACGGCATGCAGCAGCACGGGCGTCGCCCGCATCACCCGCAGGCCGTCCACCAGGCCCCGGACCATGCCGTCGCCCCCGTCGGCGGGCCGCTGCCGGGGCGGATGGACACCCGTCAGCCATACGACGATCGGCGCGAAGAAGGTGACGACGTTGAACCAGAGCAGCCCCGCGTAGCCGACCCACAGCAGGGCGGCACTGACCAGCAGCGGCCCGACCACGTTGGTAACCGTGTAGAGACTGCCGAGGCTGGCCCGGGAGCGCACCGGGTTGTCCGGGAACATGTGCGCCACGCCCGTCATCCAGCCCATCCGGTAGGCGGCGCCGCCGATCTGCACCAGGGCGCCGAAGACGAACAGCGGCCACACCGGGGCGTGGGCGGAGAGGCCGGTGAGGTTCAGCGCGATCGCCGCGGCGGCCTGGACCAGCAGCCCCGGCACCACCAGGACCCGCGCCCCGTGCCGGTCGACGATCGCACCGAGCACGGGGGCGAGCAGCAGGGTGGCCGGGGTGAGCACGGCCAGCAGCGACATGACGGTGAGGGAACCGGTGCGGGCGTAGACGAACAGCGGGAGCCCGACGGTGTAGACGGCCTCGCCGATGTTGTTGACGACGTTGCCGGCGGCGAAGATCCGGAACCGGCGGTCCCGCCAGGGTGACGGCTTGGACTGCTCCGCGGCCGGGCCGCTCACGGCGTGGTCCGCTGCCGGGGCAGGAGCAGGTCACGCACCCGGGTCAGCGGGGCCTTGCGGTCCTCGCCGGCCAGGCGGAAGAGGCGGATCCAGCCGCCGCGGCCGCCGGTGAGCAGCACGTGCTCGTCCGCGAACGGCACGGCGACGAGCGCCTTGGCGAAGTCCGGCAGGTCCTCCACGAGGGCCGTGATCTCCGTGGACTCGCGTTCGTAGGCGGAGAGTTGGGCGCCGTAGGAGACCGCGTAGACGGTGTCGGCCAGCAGGACGCCGTTCTCCACGGTGTTGTCAAGGAGCTCGGTCCAGCGGTGGGTGACCTCGCCGTCGGCCGTCAGGACGCGTTTGACGCCGTTCTCACCGCTGATGATCACGGCGTCGGGGCCGTCGGCCCACATCCGCTTGGGGTACTCCTCGGTGTCGAACTCCCGCAGCACCTCGTCGCCTTCGGCGGCGTGGACGCTGACCAGGCCGGTGCTGGAGGCGATGACTCGCTCTCCGGTGGGCAGATAGCAGCCCGCCCAGGCGGAGGCCCGTCCGATGTCCAGGCGGGCGAGCACCTCACCCGTCGCCGCGTCGAGTTCCTCGACACCGTCGTTGTGGCAGGCGAGCAGTCGGGTGTGGTCGGGGGAGCCGGCGACGGTGTGGGCGAGGGAGCCGAGGTGGTGCCGCCACAGCACCGTGCCGTCCCGGTCGGCGCGGAAGACCCACTGGTCGCGGGTGACACCGGCCCAGCCGCCCGGCAGCGGCACCACGCGCCGGGTGAAGCCCATGTCGTGGGTGTGGTGGGCGCGCAGGTCGAGGCGCGGTTCGCCGAGACCGTCGGGGACGAGGGAGAGCACGGCGACGCCGTCGTCGGTGGCCGCGTACAGCTCGGCCGGGTCCTCCGCCGAGGGCTGGATGTCCCACACGCACTGGCGCCGGAAGGGGGCGCGGGCCAGGGTCCGGGTGCCGTCGGCGGTCAGCCGGCGGAGGTCTCCGTCCTGGGTGAGGGTGTAGATCGTGCCGTCGTCGGCGACGGCGAAGTCGGTCAGCTGGTGGGAGAAGCCGGTGACCGTGGACGCCACCCGGAGCTCGGGGGTGCTGTTGTCCAGCAGGTGCAGGACGCCGTCGAAGCCGCCGACGTACACCGTGCGGTGGTCCGGTGAGAACGCCAGGAACTCCACGTCGTCCCGGGCGAGCAGCAGCTGCCCGGTGATGTTGCCGTGCACGTCCAGCGTGAGCACGCCGTTGGCGATGTTGTTGTTCTCGTCGACGCCGTCGTCCTGGGTGGCCCAGAACCGGTTGTGCAGCCGGTCGTAGAGGATGCGGTGGATGTTGCCGCCGTCGGCCTGGACGACGGTGGGGAAGTCCAGGGTCTCCAGGTCGCCGAGGAAGACCCGGCCGGCCTTGTCGGAGGCCACGTCGATCTCCGGGTGGTCCTGGCAGAACCACTCCAGCGGGACATGGCCCGCGAAGTTCGGCTCGATGCGCTCGACGGCGAAGGTCTCCAGGTCCAGGACGGCCATCTGGCGGTAGCCGTTGTTCATATAGACCTTGCCCTTGTGCACGGTGATGCCGCGGCTCATCACCGGGGAGGGCTCCTCGCCCTCCAGCAGTTCGGCACGGTTCGCCGTGCGGTCGGCGTCGAGGACGTCGACCAGGTCGAGGGTGTCCAGACGCCAGCGCAGCAGCGTCCCGCGCTTGTCGCGGCCCACCACCCAGTCACCGGATGCGGTCACGGTGTACACCGGGGCGTGGCCCGCGGCCACACTTCCCGTCGGGGCGGCGGAGGACCTGAGGACGTGCAGGTTCTCGTCGAGCAGGTGGATGCGGCCCATGACGTCGGCGGCCAGCAGCCCGGCCCCCGGTACGTGCACGATCCGCACGACGCGGTCGGTCAACTCCATTTCAGGCTCCTGTGAGTGGGGTGGTGCGGTGTGCGGGAAAAGGCGGTGGCGGGCACGCGGTGGCCGCGATGCCCGCCACAGAGAGGGGCCCGGATTACGAGGCCACCGACTTGCGGGAGCTGACGCCCCGGCGGACCGGCTTGCG
>NZ_JBFAWW010000003.1:72665-72899 GCF_040680495.1 Streptomyces sp. NPDC052036
GATCATGGCTGTTCCTCCTTCCCGGAGGCCGAAGGGGCGGGGGACGGAGACCGTCAGGCCTACAGCGCGGACTTGCGGGAGCTGACGCCCCGGCGGACCGGCTTGCGGATCATGGCTGTTCCTCCTTCCCGGAGGCCGAAGGGGCGGGGGACGGAGACCGTCAGGCCTACAGCGCGGACTTGCGGGAGCTGACGCCCCGGCGAACGGGCTTACGGATCACGGCTGCTCCTCCTT